>PWNW01000005.1 GCA_003557605.1 Spirochaetaceae bacterium | reverse complement strand
GTACCAACTATAAAGCAATTCCCGTGCCAACTTTTTTTCCGCATCACTGCACCCCTCTTTGGTCTCTCACACCTCAGCACCCTGGCCTTTTTACCCATTTGTGGTATAATTAACCACCTAGAGGTGTTTGTGTATAGGAACATGTTAAAGGAATTTGCGAGCACACAAGAAATAGAGAGCTTTTCAGCTCTCTATTTCATCGTCATCTTCTTCAAGGTCTTTATACAGCCTGTCCATAAAACCGCTGAACCTTCCGGAAATCTTAGCCTTTATGTTTCCGAAAAATGATGTCATGCGGTTCGGCTTTCTTTCAGAAACTTCTTCCATATTGCCGTACCCGGCTGCAGCAGGGGCAGGCGCCCAACCGAACAACGGTTTCTTATATACAAACCAGCGTATTATCTCCACGATGAGAATCACCAGCAGCAGAAGCAGGACAGGAAGTCCAAACCATGCAGCTCTGAAGAGTGTGCTGTCTCGATCCTCTACTTCCTTTGCAGCTGCTTCACTAGCGGTCTCAGGTTCAGTATAAATCACCACTTCCTGGGGCTCACTTGGCTCAACAGGTGCGGGTGCAGCTTCTTTCTCCTGGACAGATTCCTGCTTCACCGCTGCAGAGACTGCATCTTCAGGTTCTTCCTGTACTGTCTTCACAGGCTCCTGTTCTTCTGCTGCTTCCTGCTTTTCAGCAGGTTCTGCAGGCGTTTCGGCCGGTTCTTCAGACACTTCAGCTGCACCTGGTTCTACCGATTCTGCAGGTTTTTTAGGTTCTGCCGCAACATGTTCAGGTTCAGGTTCTGCCGCAGCTTCAACAGGTACAGCAGCAGTTTCAACCTCTTCCACAGGAGGTGCTGAAGGCGGCTGCTCCGGCTGACCGGAAGCAACTGTGCCGTATCCTGGTGAGAAATCAGGAACTCTTGGTTCCTGCACCGGAACAGAAGCGCAGCTGACGATAAAAAATACTGTTAAAACAGTTATTGCCAAATATCTTTTCATTAGTGCATCCTTCTATATATCTATTAATAATATACTTGTAATGAGTCAATAGTTACAGTGTTAATCAAGGTTTTTTTAGAGAACTTACTATAAAACGGTATATTTTACGGTCATTCACTAGCTTCGGCATGCCTTGCATTCGTACTGAAGGCACTGCTATAGTGTGATACTTCTTCAGGAGGATTTATGGGATTAATACGATTCGGAGTATCCATGGAGGAAGAGCTTGTTGAGATGCTTGACCGCATCATCGAACGGGAAGGATATGCCAACCGCTCTGAAGCACTACGCTCCCTGGTCAGAAAGGAACTGGTCCGAACAGCTCCGGAAGATGATTCCCGTGAAATTGCCGGCATAGTCACCCTGATATACCGATACGGCCATAAGCGCAAAGAAGCTCCCACTGAAGCATATCCCAGCCTGAAAATAACTGCCAACCTTCAAGTGCATCTCCAGGATGATATATGCCAGAAGATTATCACGCTCCAGGGCTCCAGCCGTGACGTGACCTCATGGGCTCGTTCAGTAATATCGCAGAAGGGTGTAGTAGGGGGACTTACTATTGCTGCAACTGAGGAGATCTACGACTCCCTCAATACCGAACATCGGCAGAAATGATTTTTCGTTCTGTGCTGATTTCAATGTCTGCACGGAAAAGGTCTCAATGCCTTCCAGGAAACCAGTTCTGTATCCAGGTGCTGAAGGTCCAGGAAAGCTGCCGATTGGGAATATCATAAAGAGCACCGAAGCTAAACAGCCTTCCACGGTACCAGTAAGAAGGATTTCCTATAACCAGAGGAGATACCCGTAGATACACAAGAGGATCATACTGATTCTCACCAGGAGTGACTACGGCAATCACGCCGACATCAGCAATCATATTGAAATATGCCGGTTCTGCATCGTCTAAGATATTTATTCCCATCAGTGCTCCTGCAGCAGCAGTACTCATCGGCCCAGGTGTTATCTGGGGAATTGCGATCAGCTCTGCTTCAATACGTGGAGTCAGGACAGCCCGCAGACCGACCTGCGCATAGAATCCTGCAGGAAAGGTCTTTTCGCTGGGAAACATAGTTATAGGGCCGGCAGTAACTGCCCAGTCAAATGCGTTAAGAGAAACAGGGAGGAAAGCACAAACCAAACACAGCAGTATCTTAAACCATCTGCTCATACACGCTCCGCTTTTCACCATATATAATACCCGAAATCAAAGAGAGTGAAGCTCCATCCCGCAAAAAATGAATCTCCCAACCCGAACACATCAGCATATACCGATGGAGACAGCACAGAAATATACCCTCCTCCAACTTCAAATCTCAGAGGATACAGCGCTGCAGATACATATGCTCCCCCGATATCACCAGAACCTGCAAAGCCAATTCCTGCAGCGGGTGCAAACCTGCTTTCCATTGAAACCCATTTAGCAAACAGATGAGGCCTGATACGCATCAATGTGAGATCCAATCCGCCATGATAGAGGGTTTTTTTACACCAGCCGTCGCCTGCAGGAACAGCAACCCCAGTCCTAAATGTCACATACCCTTCTGAGGGCCTCCAAACCAGGTCAACTGCGCCGTGCTCATGAACGGAAGCTCCTGGAAGAACAAACCCCCTCCCTGAGACCGAATACCCCAAGCTAGGAGTACCTGACCCAGCAGCACAAAGCATTGAGCAAAGAAAGATGATGCACCATATCAGATGTTTCATCTCAACCCCCTGGCTGCATCAGAAGAAAGTTGAGAAAATACCCCATTCCGCGGTATTCTCCAGCTTCCTTCAGGTCAACTTCACAGGAATGCTCCAGTATTTCATCCAAAAACCCTCTGATATCTGCTGCAACCAAAGGATCATCAAATACAAAGGAGATTTCCCTGGATAGATACTGTGAGCGAAAATTATAGTTTGCCGAACCGACTGATACTAATCGGTTATCTGCAAGAAGCATTTTTTTATGAAGCAGTGATCCAGTGGGAGAACGATATATATATACCCGCGCACCTGCTTGGATCAAATCCAAGATGTTATAATACGTTGCCTTTTCAAATCTGTCGGCCACATGATTATCAGAAAGAATAATATGCACCGCAGCACCACGGTCTACAGCAAAGCGAACACGATCCAGCAGGGGAGGTGTCAGAACAAGATACGCCTGCATAAGCCAAAGCTCTTCCTGGGCCTGTATAAAAAACCCGTCAAACATGGTCGTTACCGTGCTTCCGGTCCTTTTCCCCTGATCAAGAACCCATACACTGGTTTCAATTCTTGATTTATCCGTCTCCTGAAGGGGGAAATCTGAAGCATCCAGCGGATCAAGGGCATAGTAGTTCCAGGAAGTGATGAACACTTCAGAAAGCATCCGTGCCGCTTCCGGTGAATAGATTACCGTCATTCCGTCAATGCTTCCTCTGCTTTCCTCCGGGTCGTTTAGAGAATCACGGTCAATATTCATACCTCCTGCAGCCACAGTTTCTCCGTCAATAATCCAGAATTTTCTATGATCTCTGTCAAGCAGATGCAGCAGACGGTAAATTCTCCATGCACGAATTGGATTATATTCCACCACAGCAAGTCCCATTTCACGAAGCTCATGAACAGGAACGTGTACAGCCTCTCCTGTCAAACGGTCATTCCTATAGTATGAAGCGGAATCGATCATTAAACGGACCGCCACACCTCTGTCTTGGGCTTCCTTGAGAGCAGAAAAGATACGAAAGGAATTCGGGTGGTCTCCAATGAGAAATGTGTCAATAAGAATATATCTTTCCGCTGAAGCAATCAGCTCCAATGCCCGTTCAGTCCAGGATGGACCGTCGTAGTAGAAGCTCGGATAACTTGACGGGAAAGCGGTAAAACCTGAATCAGAGAAAAAGCTCTCTGCGTTGGAATATGATTCTGCTTTCTGCTCAAGTCTGCTGTAGGCAGCGCATGAGGAAAAAAGGATTACAAAAACAACCGTACAAACTGTATTGCGCAGTATATGTAAAAACCCCATTGTCCCCCACTAACGCTGTTATTCCAGTAATCACCATATTTGCATCATCAGCAGCAGAAATGAGGCATGCTGTCTGATATCCTTTGTATCTCCGAAACAATTCGCTGCTGCATATCTATGGCAATTCCGCCTTCATCAAACCCTGCAGCAAACCTGATTTTTTCCTCAAGGGCCATATCTGACATTTCCTTAAGAAGTGCTTCATCATCCGGATAGAGATTACCCCCCGGGTCTGCAGCCTTGAAGGAAAGCCCGGCAATAAAGACCTTTCCAAGCTCATCCCAGGGAAGACCAAGTTCTTCTGCAGCAATTACAGCGCCCATCACCCGGTCGTCATAGCGAAGTTTTCGTTTCAGGTCCCTCCCGATACGGTAGATAGTATCACCAAGGGCCCTGTTTTGAAACCGGTACAGAAGGTCCTCAATATGTTCTGACAATGCATCACGGGCAAACACTCCAGGATGCCGGGCTGCAAGTATGTCAGCCGCCTGCTCCATAGCCCTGCGTGTCGCATCCCTGACATCATCGTCCTCTACCACCTCTGCAAGAAGGCTTGCATCCCGATGCGCCTGGAAACCGTAATAGGATGCTGCGGCATGTCCAAGATTATGGATAAACAGCTTACGCTCCACGTAAGCTTCTATCGGAGATACGGGCTGCATGAATTCGCATTCAGGAATTTTCCCAATGAACCCGTTTTGATCGACAATCAAGGTGTTATATGGCTCTGACGCTACCTCCAGGGGATCACCGGTCTGGATAGGGACCATCTTTCCGATGCTCGTCTCCACCAGTCCTACATAGTTCGTGAAGGGAAAGTCCTCCGGGAGGTGCGGAACAAGCAGCTTTTCTAAAAACTGCGCCCCGCCGTGAAGATTCTCCGCAATTATGATGTTTAACGGATCATTCGGCCGTCGCTGATATCTGTACAGCACAGCTTCAGCCATTTGCGGAGCAATTTTTGGAAGCACCGGCTTTCCCACCGATACCGAAAGCAGGTCAGCTGAAGCAGCAGCTTCGTTGATGCGCTGCTGCTCGCTGCCGTGGACTGCCCGTATCCCTGATATATGGAGCCGTGTCTCACCCTTTTGAGAAATTACCAGCACATCATACCATCCGCCTTTGTTGAGCAGATCAATGAGTTTGGCATCAATGTCAATAAACACCACGGCATACCCGCTTCGGGCGAATACCTGACCAATAAATGACCGTCCGATATTCCCGGCACCCCACTGCACTAGCTGTCTCATGCTACTTCTCCCTGTATGCTGCTGTCTGCTTACGGTAAGCTTCTGCAACCGGTTCTATTGCTGCTCTTTTTTCACCAGGGCTCTGCTCATAGTAGGTGCCGCCGTGGTACATGCAGGCAAACCCTCCTGATGATGCACCCCATGTGCATGCTTCATAAAGATCAACTTTCTTTTCTGGAGCTTCCTTCATCTGCATGGCCATAGATGCAATGACCCCGCCTACAAAATTGTCTCCGCACCCTGTTGAATCTTTACGTTTTTCTGGATGTGCGTCAAGCATGTCGTCAATATATTTGCTGACCGGCATCGCTGTAAGCGGAGTTTCCGACAATATGCCGCCGTTTGACCAGACCAGGATTTCCTTGGCGCCATGGGTAATCATAAGAGCACCGACACCAAATTCGATAAAACGCTCGGCTGCCTGCTTCAGGGAGTTTTCCCCAGTAAGCTTCAAGGCTTCCTCAGCATCAGCAATTAAGAGATCAGTATACTGATAGCTTCCTTCACTTCCCAGCGGCCAGGGGACATTGGGGTTCTTTTTCTGATTCCTAAAATCATATACCGTACCCACTACGGTGATGCATCCGTTCTGCTTTGCCTTTTTTTGAATATCTCCTAGAGAATCATGGATACGCGGAACTAGAGCGGTACCTCCCGCAAGCACAATATCCGACTGATATAGTTCATCCGGTATGTCCTCGGGACTGTATGAACCTGCAGCACCTATGGTATTAATAAACGTTCGTTCTCCCTTTCCGTCCTGCTGGATGGGATCTGAAAGCACCAATGTGGTAGGGGAGAATTCACCGGAAAATGTCTTCATGGTGACTGAAAGGGGTGTCTTCCCAAGAAACCCGCGCACCTGATCACCCCGCTGATCATCGCCTAGGCCTCCGTAAAATCCCGTATGAATACCCGTACCATGAAGAATCTGGGAAGCATGGACCATAGCTACCACAGAAGGTCCCCCTAAATTGGCAATATCAGGCGGGGCATCTCCAAGCAGGTCCTTAAGCAGCTGGGCATAGGGTGTCTGCGCAAACTTCTCAAGGTCCTCAGAAAACACCAACCCTCCGGGAATAATCCCCCCGTCGCCGGCAGTCTTTGACAGCAGACGTTGAAACACTGGATGATTATACCGGAAGTCGGTATACACATAATCCACCAGACAGCACCCAATCCCTGCAATGTTCATGTATTCTCTCCTTCTGCAGCAGTTGTAAACTGCATTCTCTTCAACATCACAATACAGCGCCCATGCTGCTTTTGCATGTGCACTATTCCAACTGATTAAACCAGCTGTTGCTAACCTAGTATAGCATTACTCGCTGTTCACAGCAACAAGTTTATGCTTGATTGCTAACGTGGTTCAGCACTTGCTATTTGGCACTAAGGCTGGTATGCTTTTCTAATGAAGCGCCTTACTATGAAGCAGATTGCTGACCAGCTCAATATTTCCCGGACAACGGTATCTCTGGTGCTCAAAGGCAAGGGAGATCAGTACCGCATCAGTAAGGATACACAACAGCGGATTATATCATACGTTGAGCAGGCAGGGTATCGTCCAAATTACTTTGCCAGCGCTTTGAACAGCAGAACATCAGGAATTATCGGGGCTGTTTTTCCTGACTTGTTTGAATCATTCATGGGAAGCATCGTCAGAGGAATCGAGACAGTTCTTTATGAACATGATTATTCCCTGATGATATCAACAAGCAGGTTCAGTCATCAAAGGGAACAGGCAATTATTGAAAACATTCTCTATCGAGGTGCAGACGGACTGCTTCTTGTACCTTCCATGCCCTATCATCATGAGACACCATACAATTCAGAATATATTGGAAGTTTAGTGAAGCAGGATGTTCCAATGGTCCTGATTGACCGGAAGATCAAGGGGGTCACGGTACCGTGCGTGGTGCAGAAGGATTACGATCGCTCCTATGGAGCAGTGACTTCGTGCATTCAAAACGGAGCAGGCAGAATATGCTGTGTAAGCTTTTATCTTCAAGCCACCTCAATTGAAGAACGTCTCAGAGGGTATGCCAGGGCAGTCAGGGACCATCATCTTGAACCTTCGTATATCCTTCTCAGGGAACAGAACCCGTCCTCCCGGGATCTTCAGACAAAGCTGGCTGACCAGCTGAGGTCCAAGGAGCCTCCTGATGCCTTCTTTGTTACTACTTCAGGAATCGCTGATAAACTTTCCTGGCTGCTTCGTTCAGAAGGATTTACCATCCCGATAGCCCGCTTCGGTTCAACCGCACCATGGACACATCAGGAACTCATGGATATTCCTCAGCCGCATACGGAAATGGGGAAAAAAGCAGCGCAGCTGCTGATAGAACGTATCGAAGGCCGACCGGTCGAAGAGATCACCTATTGCTGATTTCAGTTTAATACTCCATTCCTTCCGCTTTCATTGACGAATCTTTAGGGGCTTAGCAGTAACGTGTCAGTGAGTGATGAACATCACAGCTGCGTAAGTACTGCCATGATGAGTTTAGTAAACAGAACCATGCAGAATATCGCGGCTGGGTAGGTAGCTCCGTACCCGGTTGAACATTCATCTCCCCCGGTTGATTCTACTGCAACTCCAAGACCAGGTGTGCTGGTCATTGCTCCAGTAATTGCTCCGGCAAGAAGCACCCAGTTCATCTTGAACACATATCTTCCAAGCAAAAGTCCCGCTGCAAGACTTGCTGAAGAGGAAACTATTCCAATACCCGCCAGGACGGCACCGTGCTGCATAAGGATTTCCGGGATATCAGGGCCGGCAAGGATGCCCATCACTGCCAGGAAAAAAGCCAGTGATATGGAACGTATTGCTGAAAGCACGTGAATATCCATCCTCATGGGAAACGGCCCAAGCTTCCCTCTTGCACCTAAGAACAGTGCAAACAGCAGCGCGCCTCCGGTACTTCCCAGGGAAAAACTGCCAAGCCAAGGTATCGGAACAGTTATTGATCCGATAAGCACACCCCCCGCCATGCATATAACAAAAGATATTAGCGTAAAGGGGGCTGACTGATCTGATTCGCTCTGATTCTCCCTTCTTCCGAGGGTCTCAAAAAACCTGGTACGTTCCTTGGCCAGATCAACCTTCATAAGGACCGGCATCACTTGGATGAAGATAACTACGGCAAGCACACCAAAGGGATATGCAATAGTATATCCTATAGTTATCAAGGCATTGCCGCCGGCTGCTTCAAGGGCCGCGCCGAGACCAGGAGAACTGGTGAGTGCACCGGTAAACGTTCCCCCTATAAGCAGCGGGTGCATGGTATCGGTGAACATCAGCGCTATTCCTAGGGTGGCTGCAGCACCTGCACCGGTGACAGCCACTGCAAGAACAACAAACTTCATCCCGTAGCGCTTCAGCACCCCAGCAATATCCTTTGATGATATAAGTCCCACAGCAGTGACGAAAAACAGCAGATTCCAGGTAAAAAAATCCTCTGATATTGAAGCGCCCATCCATCCGAAGACCAGTCCGGTAAACAGTGCGGCTGATGAACCAAGTTTGATTCCCCTAATCTTAATGCCGCCCAAAAGAATTCCGGTAATAACCGCCAGAGAAAGGATGAACAGCTGGTTATCAGCAAGTACGGCAAGATAATTTCCTGTCATAAACACTCCCATTCGGGTGAAAAGCCCGTCTCTGCAGCAGCAGAAGTGTGAGTTCTACTGTATCCCGGATATTATCCTGATTTTTCTCTTTAGAAAAGCACCCAAAGCATGCTGTGCTGCCCATGAAGTTTCTGCATCTCCTGGTGTCTGCTGCTCTAGGAATAGAGAAGCAAAGGGTATACACTTTCACCCTTGGGAGATAACATGCACAGGAAAAACCATATATGTATTTGCATTTGTCTTCTTCTGCTGTCATCAGTTCATCTGATTTCCGAGGAACTGACCTTTACTGTCATCCATACCAATGATGAGCACTCATCCCTGGTGCCTTCCCCCTTCGCAGACTACCGACCTGGAAAAGAAGACTACGCCCTCGGAGGATATGCCAGGCTTGCTTCTTTTGTTAACTCAGTACGAGATGAGAAATCTCTCATTAACGAACCTGTTCTTCTGTTCTCTGCAGGTGATTTTATCGGAGGAACTCCCTTTGCATGGCTTGTTCTGAAACAGTATGCATGGGAACTGAAGCTCAAGCAGCATATCGGGTATGATGCGGCGGTAATTGGAAACCACGAATTTGACTATGGTCCCGAAATGCTTGCTTCATACCTGCTGACCGCAGGATATCCCCAGGCGCATAATACCACAGCTCTGCTTTCATCAAACATGATTATACCCAACAGTCATGCGCTTCACCAGGCTGAACTGAAGCGTCGTCATATTATGGAATTGGAAAACGGATTGACCGTAGGTCTTTTCGGATTGATGGGAATTGATGCGGTCCAGGTGGCACCCTATGCAGAACCGGTTACCTTTTCCAACCAGGTTGAAGCGGCAAGGGAGCAGGTACGGCTGCTGGAGGAAGAGGGGGCTGAAATTATTATCCTGCTTTCACATTCAGGAGTAGATGAAGAAATTGAGCTTGCTTCACAGGTTCCTGGAATACATATCATTGTTGGAGGACACTGCCACACCCTGCTGGAAGAGCCGGTCATTGCGGGGTCCACAATCATCGTGCAGGCAGGAGAACTGCTGCAGCATGCAGGAATGATTGAAGCTGCCTACAACAGATCAACCGGTACCCTTCGGCTGCTTAACAATGAGCGGGAGAATCCCTACATAGTTACCCTTGACAGCTCCGTTCAGCCTGACGAGGAAATACAGGTACTTATTGACCAGGCTTCTGAGTCATTACGTTCCCTGGTGTCATACATGACAGGTGACCAGTTTACCGATTTCAGCGACATTGCAGCAGTAAGTGATTTTTTGCTCCCTTCTTCTCCTCCTCTTAAAGAGACAGCTTTCGGAAACTTTGTTGCCGATGCTATGCGCGCTGCGGCAGAAGAAGCAACAGGAGAACCGGTTCATGCAGCATTTCAGGCCAACGGCATGCTCAGAGGAGATCTTGTTCCAGGCAGAGCCCCGTGGTCGGAAGGAAACATCTTCTTTTATGATCTTGCAAGTCTTATCGGTCTGGGGTTCGGTCCCGACGGAACACCTGGATATCCTCTGGTATCACTGTACCTTACCGGAGCAGAGATACGAAGGATTCTTGAAATCTCTGTGCTGCTTTCAGAACTGCTTGGCAACACCTACTACCTCCAGGCTTCAGGGGTGAGAATGCGCTACGATCCGAGAAGAGCAGTTCTGTTCACCCTTCCTTTTACTGACCTGCCTATCCCCTCATCACGTGCGGTGATGCATGCGGAACTGTATCGTGACGGAAACAGCACCCCGCTTTTTCGCAATGACAGCAGTCTGTATCATGTGATATCTGATTACTATCTAGTAGCTTTTCTCCCGATGGTTGGAGAGCTGCTTCCAAACCTGTCCATAGAATTGAAGGATCGTGAGGGAAATCCGATCACTCATATCGATGATGCGGTCATATATACCGGAGACAGAGAGCTGAAGCTCTGGGAGGCAGTTGTCCGCTATGCAGCTTCCTTTCCTGAAAATCCCGATGGATACTCAAGAATACCCGATGATTACCGTGATGCATCAAACCGTCTGGTTATAGTACGAAGCATGCCCCTGCTGATTTTTCCTGCAGCACTTCTTGCAGTGCTGATCATCGCTGTCGTGCTGCGTATCAGAAGGAGATTATCTCGTACCCCTGACTGACATAGGAGCTCATGCTTGGATGACCGGCCATATCATGGCACAGAGGAAGGTTCTGTTTTTTAGCCTCATCAAGACTTCCCAGCTTATGGGCACAGGCCTGGCATACACATGAGACAAGCCCCTTTTCAATGCACTGCGCGTACAGATTGTGAAGGGGATGTTCCTCATTCGCCATCGGCCCGATCAGTTTTACTGCACTTCCTTCAATTACAAGCTTCACATCATGTCCCTTCTCATTGAGGTCAAGGGTATTGAGCAGTACATGGATAAAACACATCGGGTCTCCATTGAAGGCAAACATGGCAAATTTCTTCATACAATTCTCCTTTCAGTATCGCTTTTCCGGATCTATTTCGTAGAGAAGCGTTCCTTCCCTAAGCCAGCAGCGGAGATTCTCAAACACCTGCTGAACGCTTTTTTGGACTGAATCACGAGTGAATCCTGCAACATGGGGTGACATAATCACATTCGGCAGATCCCTGAAGGGAAACTGGGAAGGAGCGGTATTTCTTTGGTCCCTAGGATATTCATACCAGCAGTCAAGTGCCGCACCCCGGAGTGTTCCAGTGCGCAGCGCATGGTAAAGCGGTTCTTCTTCAATGACGCTTCCGCGGCCTACATTCACCAGAACCTTTCCTTCCATAGCTTCCAAACGCTTCCGGTTAATAAGTCCCGCAGTTTCCGGCGTTTCCGGCAGCACGGAGATGATGATTTCCCCTTTTTCCAATGCCTCATCGATATCATAGACCATTTCATCATAGACTTCAGGGATTGGTGCAGCTGGGGTCTTTTTATACCCGATAACGGAAACAGAAAACGGCTTGATTCGTTTAGCTGTCTCATACCCTATTGCTCCAGCCCCAAGTATTGAGCATTTCTTTCCTGCAACCGACTCCCATGTATCTTCGATTCCGTTTCCCAGCCAGAATGCATGCCATCTGTTCTCTTGTAAATCATGATGGTAGGGAATAATGTTTCCATACCAGGCGAGCACAAGGGCAACCGCCCGTTCTGCGACGGATTCTGCATTGCCGTGAACATTGGCTATCCTGATGTTTCGAGAAAAAAGGTGCTCCAACGGCAGTTTATCTACGCCGGCCATTGGTACCAGCACAACCTTGAGGGACTCTGCCTGATGTATCAGGTCCTCCGAAAGTCTCGTACCGATAATCACCTCGGCTTCCCCGATCGATGATGCATCATCGGTAATGTCTGCTTGAGGAAACTCCCTCTTGATATCCTCAATATATCCTTTCCACAGTGAATTTATCTGCTGCAGTATGAGTATCTTCATAGGAATTAGTATATCGCACCGAAAGGGTCATTTCAATTGCAGAGCTTCCCTACCAGCCGGCAATTGTCCCGTCTGTTCTCGGTTCCGTACCTCCCGCAAGAACCCCGGTATCATGGTCACGCCAGATTATCTGCCCCCTGCCGAAGGTGCTGACATCCTCAGCTGTCCTGACGTCATGACCTCTGCGCTTCAGTTCTTTGAACACCTCATGGTCAACAGTATCCTCAAGGAGCACTTCTTTATCACGTACCCATTGCCAGCGCGGAGCATCAAGTGCCGACTGGGGATTGAGGGAATCCTCAAGGGTATTCATCATCACCTGGACATGTCCCTGGGGCTGCATAAACCCTCCCATCACACCGAAGGGCCCCACAGGAATCCCGTTGCGGGTGAGAAATCCTGGAATAATGGTATGGTATGTTCTTTTGCCAGGTTCAAGGCAGTTTGCATGGTCCCTGTCAAGGGAGAATGTTTCACCCCTGTTCTGAAGGGAGATACCAGTCCCAGGTACCACAATGCCTGATCCGAACCCCATGTAGTTGCTCTGGATAAATGAAACCATGTTGCCGTCACCGTCAGCTGCTGCAAGGTAGACCGTCCCGCTTCCTTTCGGTTCTCCGGCGGAGGGAACAGATGCTTGTTCTGTAATACAGGCACGCCTGCTTTGCGCATACTCAAAGGAAAGCAGGTCTTCCACAGAAACATGCATAGCGTCCTGCTGGGTTATCTGTTTCAGTCCGTCAGCAAAGGCCAGCTTAATTGCCTCAATCTGAAGATGGAACCTCCGGGCAGTGTCCATTGAGGCGAAATCATAGCCGCTGAGCATCTGCAGTGCCATCAGTGCAACCAGCCCCTGCCCGTTGGGAGGAAGTTCCCATACATCATATCCCCGGTATTTCACGGAAATGGGATTGACCCATTCCGGAGAAAACCCGGCAAGGTCCTCATATCTGATACATCCCCCATAGGCCCGTGAAGCTGAATCAATTTTTTCTGCTGTCTCCCCCTCATAGAATGATCGTGCAGATGTATCTGCTATCTGTTCCAGGGTGTCTGCATGTCCTGAAGATTTCCATAATTCCCCCGGTTCCGGAGCTCTTCCCTCCGGGGAGAAGGTTTTAAACCATTCAGCAAACTCTTCACCAGCCCACGCGCTTTTATACATATTCAAAGTCTTTCTCCAAGACCTGCAGGTCACCGGGGAAACAGGAAACCCGTAACGGGCATAAGAAACTGCAGGAGAAAGCACTTGTGCAAGAGAAAGCTTGCCGAATCGGCTGATTAGTTCAGCCCAAGCTGCAGGAGCCCCAGGTACTGTCACAGGAAGCCACCCATGTTTCGGCATCTTTTCATATCCCAGTTTTTTCATTGCATCAATTGAGGCTGCCTGCGGGGCTGGACCGCTGGAATTCAGTCCATGGAGAGCGCCGCTGCACCAAAGCAGCGCAAAAGCATCTGAACCAATGCCGTTTGAAGTGGGCTCAACAACCGTGAGGCAGGCAGCCGCGGCAACAGCCGCATCAATTGCATTGCCTCCCTGCTTCAGCATATCTAAGCCGGCCTGCGCAGCCAGCGGCTGGGAGGAAGCAACCATACCTCTGCGGGCAAACACTACTGTTCTTTTTGATGCATAGGGGTACTCAAGAGCATTATATTGTAACATCATTCATTCTCCTCTCCGTACTGTATCCCACATAAGAGCATGAGTCCATATATGATAGTTCTTTCATCAATTTTGCAAATGAGTTGCATTTTTTATTGCAAATCATTTGCATTTCATATACATTATATCCATCAATACCTATAAAGGAGTTATTCAGATGAAAAAGATAGTACTGATTACCGTGTTTATCATGCTAAGCGTGATTACCGTCTGGGGCAGAGGCGCTCAGGAAGAGGAGGCTGCAGAAGTCCGTGCAGTAACTACCATTTTCCCACTCTACGATTTTTCCAGAATCATAGGAGGAGAACGGGCAGATGTATCCCTGCTGCTCCCCCCGGGAGTGGAAGCACATTCCTATGAGCCGACTCCACGGGATATTATGAGGATTAATCAGGCAGATATGTTCATCTATGCCGGAGAGGCAATGGAACCCTGGGTTGAACGGGTTATCCGAAGCCTGACAAACCCCAATATCATCATCATTGATGCATCAAAGCACCTGGACCTCATTGAAGGACATAATCACCATGATGACCATCACATTGATTCCCACCATCACGACGATGACCATCACCATGATTCTCATCAAAATGACCATGATCATGACGTCCATCATCATCACGGAGATGCGGATCCCCATTTCTGGACAGATCCGCTTATTGCAGTGAAGGTTGTTGAGCACATCGCCAGGGGTTTCATTGAATCAGACAGTAACGGCAGCGAATATTACAGGACTAACGCTGAGCAGTACTCACAGCAGCTCAGGCAGCTCCATGAGACCATTGCCTCAACTGTTGAAACACTTCGTGTACGGTCCATTATCTACGGCGGACATTTTGCATTTGGGTATTTTGCACAGCGCTACGGG
>PWNW01000382.1 GCA_003557605.1 Spirochaetaceae bacterium | reverse complement strand
TGATACCCTTGGGGGCTATTTTCTGAGCAACAAGGAAACTGAAATTTTCATCCGGTATAAACTGTGAGGAAGAGTAGAGTCCTCTTGCAATACTTATTATATCGCCGGTCTCAAGAAGTCTTCGAATAGTCTCTCTGTGAATGCCCTCTGATGACAGTTGTTTTGAGCTGATGATTACGCTCTGGGAGAGTATTTCCATAACCTTGTTTCGTTGGCTTTCCATGTGACTAATTGTATGCAGAAATTGAAAAATGTCAACATATAGTCACACTCGGTAATCAATTTGGTCTGGTTTACATTGTAAAGTGACACTCTGCACTACAAGCGGTTGTATGTGCAGTAAAAAGAAAATGTTGTTGAACGATAGTTTCACATGCCCGCAAACGTGGAGCTTAGGTAAAGGTTTTGTCTTTACTCCTAAAATTGGAGAAGTAACGTGGGGAAAACACAGAGCCATGAAAGGCAAACCTAAATCAATCACAATTTCACAAAATGGTATTGTTCTGTTTTGTGTGAATACACTATACCAGATGAAGAAAAAAGATGTGATACCGTTGTATGCGATGTCGGCTTACATGAGTATGCCAGAGAATCGTGCTGAAGAGAAAAAACCGGCATAGGCTCTCCATGGATACAGAATCGTTTCAGATACATTCTACCGGTTCATGGGGTATACAGCAATCCGTTTGGTCAGCCTGGCTTGAAGCAGAAGTACATTCGGCTGCCGTTCTATGCATATAGCTTACAAAAAAGATCTTTCGTATAGTCTTTGATGTCTGTGAAATTCAACATCTTAAATTTTTCCTTAACTTTTTTGAAATACACATCAATGTTCTGCTTTTCAATAACTCTCTCAGATCTTTCACCATCTGCTAAGCCGCGTCTAGCTGAGCGCCAAGGCTCTTCTGAATGAGTCATATGTTCAAGGACTTTTCCACTATAGCAGCCAAAGTATAGAATAATATGGTCAAGAAGCTCTTCTTCATCATCTGTTAAATGTATGTTCCCATAATGCAAGCGGCCTTCTTCAATTGGGTTATACCCATACCCTCTATACTTATGATACACATCGCGATACACCGGCCCGTGCGCCCAAGCTTCGCAGTCTTGTTCAAACATAAAGGTGTCTGTAAAAGCCTTTTTAAATCCCTGGGCATAGTACAATAATTTTTGTAATGCAAGGGGCGTAATCTCTGATGTCTCCATCAATACATATTTAACTGCTGATTCAAGCTTACTAATTTCATTCCCCTCTGTCTCAGGGATTTTTTCAGCAGCTGCCATACTTTTGCGATAAGCTACCTCAGAAATTCGTTTTTTGTTCAGCTCCAATAACTCTCGGTAATACGCCTTATCGACAAGAATACGCTTCAGGATATCAGAGTAAGGCTTTGACGGCGTATCACCATCTACGTATCTCGTCAGCGTTCCTTCCCCCCATCCCAACAGCAAAGACAAGGGTCTTTTCCCGATATCATACCTCTCTAAAATCCTTTCAATATCTGTCACTTTAATCAAGTCTTCTGCTTCTCTGTAAGCAGCATCAAGCTGCATTAAATTATAGTCCCTGATTTCTGCCGCAAAAATTTCTTCTTTACACTCCTCGCAGTAAGCTTCTTTACCGGCATACCGAACTGTTTTTCCTTTTATTGATTTTTCCTTATTCACATTCTTTTCACCGCAGTCAACCATATCGCGGCAATTCTCACAGAATCCCTTCATTTTGATTTCCTCCTTTTACGGCGCTCAATTGCCCGCCTTGTTATTTCTAAATACATACGAAATTTCAAAATTTCTTTTATGAAATGAAACAACAATTACTCTGGGTTCTCCGTTTCTCATTTCAACCATATTCACTTTTATATATATCTCAACATTCTCAAGTTCTCCCCAAAAGTCCAGTACATGCTGCTTGCAAAAAACATATAAAATCTCATGAGCGTAATCAGCTTTCTCATTCTCAACAGCGTAACAAAAATCATCAAACTGTAACCCAAGTAATATTTCTTTCTCTCTCTTCGAATTAATCTTATAATCCTCAATAAAATTCATGTTTTCCTGTCTATTCTCGTTCCTGGCAATTGAATATCTACCTTCAAGAACACATTTTCTCAGCAGTTCAAGATACCCCTTTATGTCATCCGGGGAAAAGTTAACAAATTTTTGAGGGTTTGGGTTTTTCGAGATCAAATAACCACTCCTAATCTATTGCATAACAGATTATACGCTAATTATACCAATATTACAATATTTTTCGTATTTTTTAATACTTATTTTATGGAACTTCGCCCGATAATGATATCGCTCTAAAGGATGAGGAAGGATCTTGTTACTGCCTGATTATTGTCGTGTATACTGAAAACTTATTAGTTTTGGTAGTAAGAGATTCTTTATAAGGAGAAGTCTTATATGAGAAACATCTATGGTAAACTGCTGCTGTATACTGGTATTCCCTTTGGTGTATTGACGGCCATTGTGCATACAGCAATTCAAGGACTTGGGCTGTATCAGGGGGTACTTCTCTCTCTGGTATCAGGAGCGGTGTTTGGCAGTATCATGGCTCTGGTGCTTGGGAATCATCACAGGAAGTCAGTAGATAAAGCTGCCTCTGAAGATGATGAAAACATATATCACGTAGAGCAGTCAAAGACCGTTACCCTTTCAGTGCCCTATGAGGATGCATTTGCTCTGTGTCTGAAATCCCTGGAAACGGTTCATGCCCCGGTAATTGAGCATAAAGATTATCAGCAAGGGCTGGTAACCGCAAAAACCGGAAGGACCTGGAATTCCTGGGGCAATACTATAACTTACCGGATCACTTCCTTAGGCGAAAACACTTCCTCTATTGCGGTAACGAGCAGACCAGCAAAGTTCCAGGTTGTAGATTACGGAGAAAACCTGCGGCAGATAAAACGTATTGTTTCAGCACTGCATGAACCATCATAGCTGGTCATTCAACAAGAATAAAGATATCAGCGATTTCCTCAAACCCTGAAACCGGCAGATTGACATCGATAGTCCTGCCGTCTTTGGTGCGCACCCTTACGATCACCTGCTTTTCCAGCGCCGCATCCGCAGCCTCCAGATTCTGCAGATGCAGTGCTTCAGATGCTTCGTCGGTCAAAGGAGCAAGACGCACTCTCCGTGAATCTCGCTTAAAGGCATCGCTGCGGTCAAATATCACAACATCCTCTACAGCCCAAAGCTGTTCATCTCCTCTGCTGCTCAACAGAGAACTGATGAATCTGTTTCCCGTGATGGTAAAGGGCTGGGAAACAAATTTATGCACATATCCGCTCAAACTGTCATCAGAAAACTCAAAGGTGTACACATAGTCCCCTTTCTGGAACTGACCGGAGAGCATTGATTTGATTCGATCGGCATGTGTCTCTGAAAGCGGAAGCGAAGCAACATCGCTTAACGTAAATCTGCGGTTTTCACCATGGGGAACACGACGGTAGAACTGCTGGTTTCCGCTGGAATCGACAAACGCCAAGGTGCTTCCTATCAGAAGAGCTCCAATATACTCGGTAAATCCAATTTTTATTGATCCTTTGTCCAGTGAATATTCCCAGTCACGTGAACTTACCAGATGATTATCCCTGGTGCTGATCTTTTTACCCTTGAGCTCACTCTCAATTGGCCTGAAGCGGTATATCGTATCCGAACGGAAGGAACTGGTAGTATACCAGGAATCAGTGGTGAGAGCAGCAAGGAACTGTTCCCGCTCTTCTTTCAGTTGTGTACGCTCCACATCAGATGCCTTCCCTTGGGCCTTATACACCACATACCGATCATTTGCCTGTACTCCAACAAGATACTGATCCGAGACTCTGGCATCAATAAAGACTGTTGAGCCGATCTTCCATACTCCAGACCCTACTCCCCAGGATTCAAAGGAAGTAAAACCTCCAGAAGGAGCAAAGGTCTCTTTTACCCCGCTGTCGACAGCAAAGGTGTTTCTGAAAACAACTGTCTCATTACTGCTGATGTCCAGCCATGAACTGCTTAGCACCTGCTCGACGAAACCGCCCTCATCATGTTTTATGGAGACGATATTCGTCTCTTCAATCGATTCAGCGCGTCTATATGCGGTACGCCTGTAAAGAAAGGTGTTTTCATCAATAAACTCAACACTTCCCGAAGTCCACCCGACTCTGACGGTAAATATTTCATCATCCAAGCTCCAGGTCCCCAGCACCGGGTCTTTACCATCTTCAAATACCAGGACCGCTCCCCTGTTCGGCCGAAATCCGTCAATAATCTCATACTGCACTGCTCCGTCATTGCTTGTCCAAGACCCAGTCAGTGCGTAGGTGCCGGCATGTACGAAAAGGCAGGACATCATGCAAAAGAACGGTATCAGCAGTATGTTTTTCATAATCAGGTATCTCCTCACTGTTTGGGTTTTCATTTAAAGGCAATCAGCACACACAACATGGGTTACCCTTAAACTCTGAATGATCAACATGTCAGAAAAAACATGTGCTGTCAACATCAAATAGGGTATATACTGGTCATTCAACAGCAATCGCTTCACCGTCTGGAAAACACAAACGCTTTACTCAATATTGTATAGCAATTATCCTTTAATTAATGTATGCTTGCTGAAACATGGAGGCTAAGATGAAAAAACTGCTGTATCTGTGCTTACTGGCTGTGCTGGTTGCAATGACAACAAGCTGCATGGACGTGATTCACATGATCTCAATGAAAAACGGTGTGATACACACGACTGTCCGCTACACCCTGCAGAAATCTGTGCTGGAAATGGGAGCTTCATTTTCCGGTGAATCTGTGGATTATGATGAATTTTTAGATTTCGGTGATGAAATGTTCTCGAATATCTCCGGAGCTGCCGGGCAGCTGAGAAAACATGAAACCCCATTTGATATCGGTGCTGAAGTGACATTTCAGGGAAGAGAAGAAGTACTTCTCTCCCTGCTCGAGGGAAATACTGAATTCATTCCAAAAAAGCAGGGGGACGCCTATCGAATAGAAATCCCCCTGATGGGCGACGGGGATGATGATGAAGATGAATTCGCCATGGTCTTTTTGTCCGGATCAAAATATCGTATCATGGTAAGCCTCAATGATGATTTGGCACATATTACCCAAGCTGATCTCTATTTGGATTCAGGTTATGGGGAACAGGGAATAATTCCCATGCCGCTTCATGACAGCTATACCGTAACTGTGCAGGGACCCTTGATGCTGATCGAAATCCCCATGGCACTGTTTTTCATGAGTGAAGGGAAGATTATTGTCGAATTTTCATGACGTGCTGCCCTGAACCGCAGCACATCAAAAAAGATTGTTTCGGATACATTCAATCGATTCAAGCTGTATACAGCAGGTAGGAGCTGTCCTATACTGGGGTACATACAGGAGGCGATATGCACACCTTTACCCCAGATTTCTCCCAGCTGCTGAGCATTCTTGAAAAAAAACCCGCTGACCGGCCGGTGCTTTTCGAATTCTATATGAACGACGAAGTGTATCGGCACTTCTCCCAAAATGAGCATATTCCCTCGGGGGACCAGGACTTTCAGGAACGGCTTCGGATGCTCTATGCATTCCGTAATGCCGGATATGACTATCTCACCATGAAGCCCGGCGAGCACTTTTACTTTCCCAATCTCGGTGAAGACCATGCATCAAGCCGAACCTATTCCCTGAACCAGGGATCTCATGTAACTACCTGGGAGGCCTTTGATTCCTATCCCTGGCCGGACTGTGAACATGGGGATCTCAGCTGTTATGAAAAGCTGATTCCCTATCTGCCTGAAGGTATGAAGCTCATTCCGTCAGGACCTGGGGGCGTAGAAGAAATCCTCATATCCCTTACGGGATATGAGAATCTCTGCTTCATGATGCATGACCAGGAAGACCTGGTCGATGCGCTGTGCGCCCAGATCGGGACCCGCCTGACTGAATACTACCGCAGGGTCTGTGAAATTGAGCAGGTCGGGGCCTGCATATCAAATGACGACTGGGGATTCAATACCCAGACACTGCTCTCCCCTTCCCAGATGGAGCGCTGGATATTTCCCTGGCACAAGCAGATTGCCGATGTGATCCATGATTCTGGGAAGCCTGCAATTCTCCATTCCTGCGGCATGATCTACCCGGTGTTCGACCGCATCACCGACTATCTCAAATATGATGCAAAGCACTCCTACGAAGACTCCATACTTCCTGTGGAGGACGCCTGGGAGCAGTACCACCGCAGTATTGCCGTTCTTGGCGGAATTGACGTCAATTATATGATCATGGAAAGCGAGGAAGCGGTATACCGCAGAAGCAGGGAGATGCTGGAAAGAACTGCTGAAGAGGGAAGCTTTGCCCTGGGCACCGGGAATTCAGTGCCTGACTACATGCCCCTAGGATCATACGTTGCCATGCTGAGGGCTGCATGGGACATGCGCGCTCAGTGACAGACACCTCTGACCGTGATATATTGATACCATGAACACCCGGAATATTTCCCGGCTTCAACGCCTCCTTGCAGAGCGTGAGAAGGAGTTGGATGCGGTATACCAGCTGGCCTCACTGTTCTCACGGCCAGCTGAAGACCTGCAGGGACTGCTGGAAGAGACCGCAGCGGTCCTTCAGACAGCGATGCAGCACCCTCAGCTGACCCAGGTCATTATCAAGGCAGAGGGGCATACTGCCTTACTTAATTCCGAAGGCCCTTCCGGTGATGCCTGCAGCATCTCCCTGGACCCGGTTGAGATACGGGTTTCCTACCGCTCCGACTACCCGGAATCTCCGGTATTTGACCACCGGGAAAAAATCCTTATCCAATGCACCGCCGAACTTCTCACCGATGTGATCAGCAGGGTACGAATGAGAAAGGAGCTTGAACGCAAGCATATCGCCTTGGGAGAAATTATCTCGCAGATTGAGCATGAAAGACAGGAGACCTCCTCTCATATCAGGAGGCATCTTTCCACCTTTGTCCGTCCCTATCTGCAGCAGCTGATGCAGAGCACAGACCTTGCAGATCAGGACCGAACGGCGGTTATGCAGCTTGGCGCATCACTTGATGCTCTTCCTGGAGAAGGAGTCAGGGTACGCACTAAGCAAATGGAAAAACTCAGTCCTAGGGAAATGGAAATATGCGGATTGATCCGAAACGGCATGACCACCAAGCAGATCGCTCAGTTTCTTCAGATAACCGATGCCACAGTGGAACGCCACCGCAGCACCATCAGAAACAAGCTTGAGCTGAACAACAAGAGAGTAAGCCTTGTCTCCTATCTCAGGGGAATCCTCTAAACACCCTGTAAAAAACATGTACTTCTTCTACAGGCTTTTCCTGTATTGCTCCCTCACTGCCAAGGCAGTATGCTTATAGTAACGAATGACTCGCGATTCAATAAAAAAAGCACCTATGGTGTGCTTTTTTATGGAGGAGAGGTATGAGCGAACGGAGAATTATTCTTACCCACAGCAATTATATTATTTTAAAGGGACTGGTTGACACCCTCCAGCGCTCAGGGAAAATGAAGCTTCCCCATTTCGCCAGATTTGCAAAAGAGATGAAGGATGCCATCGTCATGGACGCCCAGACTATTCCTGATGACATCATCACCCTCTATTCCCGCGTCCGGTATACCTATCTGAACTCAGATGAATCATCTGAAGCGGTCATTGTATTTCCCGCCCAGCTGAAGGAAGCCCCTGAATACGTTTCCATCCTCTCACCCCTCGGCCTGGCGCTCATCGGTGAGCGGGAAGGCACCGAAGTGGAATATGAAGCACCCGGAGGTTTCTACCGCCTGAGGATTGACCAGGTGGAACACCTGCATGAGATGTCCCCTGCCACCTGATGAGAAGTTCTGATATTTTTAATGTCCCCCTTCCTGATTTCTGTGATACTATCTCTGCAGATATGCATATCTGCAGCGGAGGTTCATAGACATGGAGTCAATACAGGAAGCTGATCTCTCAGCACTGACGAAGGACAGGACATACCGAAGCTCCCCTGAACACTGGGAAGAGCAGATTATCTACTTCCTGATGGCTGACAGATTCTCCGACGGCAAGGAGAAGGGATATCGGGATATCAGGGGAGAGGAAGTCACCGAAGGAACCGGAGAACCCTTCAGCCGAGACAGGGATTTTGAGATGGTTCTCAATGACCCGGAACGTGAGAAACGGTGGCATGCATATTCGGAAGTTCGTAACGGGGGAACCCTCAAGGGCATTACCGGCAAGCTGGGGTACCTGAAACGCCTGGGTATTACTGCCCTTTGGATCAGTCCGGTGCTCAAGCAGCCCGAATTTGAGGATTCATATCACGGGTACGGTATCCAGAACTTTCTTGAGGTGGAGCCCCGCCTGGGGACCAAAGAGGACCTGTGCTCCCTGGTCAGCACGGCACATGAACTTGGCATCTCAGTCATCCTTGACATTGTGGTGAACCATTCGGGCAACGTGTTCACCTATGAGGATGAATCGGTCCCCTGGACAGGGAAGGAGTACCCGGTACGGGGATTCAACACCCCTTCAGGCTCTCCTGATATACCATCAGATTCTGATGAGGGGGACGGCATCAGGCCCAAGGAGCTGCAGAAGCTCTCCACCTTCACCAGGAAGGGATACATCACCGACTGGGACGATTATCCCCAGTATGTTGAGGGAGATTTCTATTCACTGAAGAACATTCACACAGGAAGCGGGGAGAATGATGAGTTTCAGCCCTCCGAAGCCCTGAAGATCATCACTCACTGCTGCAAGTACTGGATTGCCCTTGCTGACACCGACGGATTCCGCCTTGATACGGTAAAACATATACCCCCTGATGCGGTCCGGTACTTCATCACCGAAATCCGTGAGTTTGCCCATACCCTGGGCAAGCAGAATTTCTACATCATCGGGGAGATCACCGGGGGATTCGACTTTGCCGTGGAGACCCAGAGAAAAACGGGACTCAATGCCGCTCTCGGTCTTAACAGAATTCCCGAAGCCCTGGAGCAGGCAGCCAAGGGATATGCTGACTTCTCTGATTACTTCGACATCTTCAGGAATTCCCCCGCCGCTGATGAGGAGGAGAACCGCTGGTACAGAAACAACGTAGTCACCATGTTCGACGACCATGATATGGTGTCCCAGAGCGAAGAACACAAGCAGCGGTTCTGCGCCGACACCGATAGAGCTTCACTGCTGCTCAATGCTCTGTGCATTAATCTCTTCACCATGGGCATTCCCTGTATCTATTACGGAACCGAACAGGGATTTGACGGTCAGGGGGATCACGACAAGTACATCAGGGAATGCATGTTTGCCGCACCCTTCGGCGCATTCCGGACCAGTGACCGCCATTTCTTTCAAGAGGACCATCCGGTATACCGGGGATTCGCCTCAATGGCAGAACTGAGAAGCCGGCACCTGCCGCTGTGCTTCGGCAGGCAGTACATCAGGGAGATATCACATGAGGGAAGCCCCTTTGCGGTGCCTGAAAAACCGGAGGATCGGCCCTACAGCGGAGTCTACGGATGGTCAAGGATCTACAGCAGTGAAGAACTGGTGATTCTGGTAAACTGCAGCCTAGATTCTGATGAGACTGTGCTGGTCAGCATTGATTATGATCTCCATGAAGAGGGAGAATTCTTCAGGGAGCTGTACCGAAGCGACGGCAAGCCCCTTGCTGATGCTGTAAAGGTGGAGGAACATGACCAGCGCAAGGCCCTGAAAGTTTCAGTCCCGAAGCACGGATGCATGGTGCTGAAGAATGCCGTCACCTGATATGATTTTTTCCATTCACCGTGAATAAGATCTCAATAATCCTATCTTTGCTTCAAAAAATCTGCGCTCCCCATCATTCCTTCATGCATTACAGCTGCTGCGCTGCGGGGCTTCCTGATAAACCGTCAACGAGAAACTCCATGCGGTTTTCCACATTCACTTCACTCATCCCTGAGTCCATATCGAGGAACAGCAGGTTTACCTGGGGAAACACGGTCTTCAGCTTCCGTTCAACCCCCTTGGCAATCACGTGGTTTGCTATGCAGCCGAAGGGCTGCAGGCAGACTACGTTTTCAATACCCTCTTCAGCAAACGCCACAATGTCCCCGGCAAGCAGCCATGATTCACCGAACTGGTTGATCAGGTCAAGCACCTGTGATGCACGTTCGGCCATGCCGGTGATGGAATGAAAGGGAGTCACTTCCCCGTTGAATCCTTCAAGAGCTGTATTGACCTGCTTCACCAGCCTGTCAATATAGCGTTCAGCACGGGAAAAGGTATGCAGCACGAACCATTTCACCCGTTCAATGTGGTTCTTTGCATTGTAGGGGGTTGAGACCAGGGGTATCAGGAAAAAATCAATCAGCGGGGGCACCTCCGGCTGGATGCCCCGCCGAATCAGCCAGTCGGTGATGTAGAGGTTTCCGAAGGGATTAAACTTCACGTAGATCTCCCCGACAATCCCTACCCGGGGAACATTGGAGATATCATGAAGTTCTAGCTGGTTGAATTCATCCACCGCCTGGTGTATCAGCTTCATCATGGTGCTTCGCGCACGGTGATCAATGATTCTTCGGCCTTTGTCGATATACTTTTTAGCAAGTTCCATGGAGGAACCGGGTATCTTTTCCCGCACTGAGCAGTAGTAGTACAGCTTTGCCATGGCATCTCCGAAGAACATGCCGTAGAGGGCAGTTAAGGTAAAGGGCAGCGCCTTGACCCTGAAGCCGGGCTGTTCGTTGAGCACCGCACCGCCCAGGCTCTTTGTGGATGCGGTCACCACGGGGATGTTGTCATACCCTGCCCTCAGCAGGGCCTGCTTCATCAGGGAGACATAGCTTGAGGCGCGGCACTGCCCTCCGGTCTGGGTCAGGCCGACGGCAATCTTTGAAAGGTCATAGTTCCCGCTTCGAAGGGCCTTGATCACATCTCCGATGACAATCGTCGCGGGATAACAGATGTCGCTGTTGGAGTACCTGAGTCCCAGCTTGATGCTCTCCTGGTCGCCCATGGGAAGAACCTCAATGGAATACCCCTGATTCCGGTATGCCGCAATGATAAAGTCGGTATAAAAGGGAGAGAACTGCGGTGCTATCACCGTGCGCTTCATATCCTTTTTTGTGAAGATCGGCAGTTCCTTGCGCACCTTGGCGACTACCTGGGAGCGCTGCCTGCGCTCCTTCCTCAGAGCCATGGAGTCCACCAGGGAACGGATGCGGAGTTTGACGGAGCCGGGGCTGGTCATTTCATCTATCTTAATTACCGTCGGGTTTTTCCCGTACTGGTTCAATATCGCTTTAATCTCATCAATTGTAAGAGCGTCGGGACCGCATCCGAAGGAGTTGGTCTGCATCACCTCAACATTGCTCTGAGACCCCGCCCAGTGAGCGGCATAGAACATTCTGTTGGGGTATCCCCACTGGGTGAGCACCTGCACCTTAGGAAGACGGGCAATGACCGGAGAAGGAACTGAATCTTCGGTTATGCAGTCAAACCCCTGGGCAGTTACAATTTCAGGAATCTTCATGTGAATCATCGGATCAATATGATACGGCCGTCCCAGCAGCAGCATCACCGTCCTTCCTTCCCGGGAGGCTTCCTGCAGGATATCTTCACCCTCCTGCTTCACCAGTTCCCTGAAGCGCTTCATCTCCTGCTGGGCCGCCTTGAAGGCCTTGACTGCCTGGGCTTCAGGAACCCCCAGTTCCTTCAGGTATTCCACACATCGCCGTCCCAGCAGCTTATTGTCATGAAAACTGAATGCCGGAGCATCATAGGGCACTCCCCTTCCGTCAGGGTCGACGGCAGCCTCAATGACCTGAGGGTATCCCGTAACAACCGGGCAGTTGTAGGTGTTCAAGGTGTTGGAGAATTCCTTGCGGGTGTAGCGGACCTTAGGATAGAAAATCCTGTCCACCCCCTTCTCCATCAGGTCGAAGATATGGCCGTTGGTGATCTTTGCGGGGAAGCAGATATTCTCAGACATGACCGTCGGGTATCCCTTCTCAGCCAACTCCTGGGTAGAGGGGTCAGAGAGCACAACACGGATGCCTGAGGAAGTAAAGAGGGTGCACCAGAAGGGAAAATCCTCCCACATGTTCAGCACCCTGGGAATTCCTAAAGTTATGCCCATAGCCTCAGTTTCTTTAGAGGGTTCCATGGACCGGGAGAACAGCAGGTCTCGTTTGAAGGCAGGAAGATTTCTCCCTGGGCGCTGCTTCACGCTGCTGTTGGAATACACCTGCTCACATTTGTTTCCCGAATAAAACCGCACTGGTTTCCCGGAAGAAGTCTTTCTGTTAGGAAAGGTGCTCACCGTCACTTCACAGAGATTCTCGCATCCCTTGCACCGTAGGGTCCTGCGCTGAGATACCAGTGCATCCTCCAGGGCATGCAGCCCGATGAAAGATGACTCCGTCGGATTCGTCTCATACTGGTCCCGGGCAAGCAGTGCAGCTCCCCAGGCACCCATCAGTTCAGCCCGGTCAGGCCGGACCACCTCTTTTTCGATCACCGTCTCAAAAGCCCGAAGCACCGCAGGGTTTTTAAATGTCCCTCCCTGCACCACAATATGGCTGCCGAGCACCGATGTATCGGTGACCTTCAGCACCTTGTTGAGGCAGTTTTTAATCACCGAGAAGGCAAGGCCTGCGGAGATATCAGCGCTGCTGCCGCCCTCGCGAAGCACCTGCTTCACCTTGGAGTTCATAAACACCGTGCACCGGGACCCGAGATCATAGGGATGAGCTGATTCACAGGCACGGCGGGCAAATTCCTCAACTCCCATCTCCATGGACGAGGCAAATGTCTGGATAAAGGACCCGCATCCCGAAGAACAGGATTCATTTAGCTCTATGTTCTTCACTGCCCCGTTGGAAATAAACATGGCCTTCATGTCCTGGCCGCCGATATCAAGGATGAAGGAGACCTCAGGTTCAAAGAACCGAGCTCCCCGGTAGTGGGCCATGGTCTCCACAAAGCCCTGGTCCAGGGAATAGGCAAACTGCATCAGTTCCTCACCGTATCCAGTTGAGGCGGTGGATGCAATGGTAAGTTCAATATTCTGGGATTCAATCTCCTCCCTGAGCCGGCTGAGCCCCTCCTGCACTGCCCGTACAGAATCTCCCCGGTTCGGGGCATAGTAGGTGTAGGCAAGTCTGCCGGTCTGGTCGATCAGTACGATCTTGGTAGTGGTAGACCCTGAATCAATACCCAGGAAGGTTACTGCCCGGTGCATTTCCTTCAGCCCTGCAGAGGGAAGCCGGGTCTGGGATTTCTTCTGTTCCCATGCAGTGAATTCCTCCTGAGACCTGAACAGCGGATCCAGGGTGTTGGTGCTGGCCGTGCGGATCTCCTTGGACTGATTCAGCCGTTCTGAGAGCGACTCCAGTTCCAGGCCCATACCCTTCTGCATTGCTCTCAGGGCTGCACCGACTGCCGGCACCAGGTCAGGAGTAAGGGATTCATGAGCACTCCGGGTATCGACGATATCATCAGCGGTGAGGTTCAGAACCTTTGAAAAGATCATCTTCAGTGACGGCTGGAACGCAAAGGGTCCGCCGGCAAACATCACCTTGCTCTCGATGTCCCTTCCCCTGGCCAGGGCCCCAACTACCTGAAGGGCCACGGAGCGGTAGATCGATGCGGCAATGTTGGCCCCGGAAACTCCTCGGCTCATCAGGTTCTGCACATCTGTCTTGGCGAAAACCCCGCACCTTGATGCAATGGGATAAAGACTGGTGTGCTGTTCAGCCAGATCACTGAGCTTGTCAACGGGAACATCAAGAAGGGATGCCATCTGATCGATGAATGCCCCCGTACCTCCGGCGCAGTTTCCGTTCATCCTGATGTCAGGGCGGTGCTTTTCATCAAAGAAGATGATCTTTGTATCTTCTCCCCCCAGGTCAATAAAGGTTCTCACCTGGGGAAACCATTTCCTTATTACCTCCGCTGAAGCGGAAACTTCCTGCACAAAGGGCAGCCCTGAGCGTTCAGCAACCCCCATCCCCGCAGTGCCGGTGAACAGAAGCTGCACCGGAAGGTTTCCCAGCTCCTGGATGATTTCATCCAGCATCCTCAGGACTGCGGGAAACACCTCTGTATGATGACGCCGATAGCCTCCCCAGACCAGATTCTGCATATCATCCAGGATCACGCACTTGACGGTGGTGGACCCTATATCTATTCCAAGCAGATACTCATTATTCATTAATATACCTTACTATTTCACGTCTGCATTTACCATACTATACCAAAGATTGTTGAGTGACAAGAACGGCAGAGCAATTGAAGGGTCATCTTTTTTGACGGCATCTGGCCATTTGTATAAAAAAATATCAGAACTTGTGAAAACAGGGGTTGCAAAAAACTCTCATTGTTTCTATAAATAGAAACATGAAACGAATACTGACATCATCCATGCGGGCTGACCGCATTACACCGCAGGTGGCATTTCTGAAACTCAACGCCTCCGCACTGCTGGAGTCAGCAGTGCTGGACATCGGGAAAAGCAGGTACTCCTTCCTGGTGGTCACCGAACGATTCAGGCTCTCATTGGAGCATGAGGAAGTAATCCTTCGGTATCCCTCGGGAGGGTACCAGGTCGAGAGCAGGGATGCCGGGGACTACCTGAAGATCCTCAAGCGCCTGAGCAGTGAAGCCCGGGATGTCGCTGACCGGAAGCTCTTTCCCCATCCCCTCCCTGCAGGGGGGATCGGGTTTCTGGGGTATGAGACCGCTGCGTACATGGAAGATGCGGTCCTTGCCCCGCAGCAGGATGACCTGCAGCTTCCCGACGGGATCTTTATATTCGGCGAAGACTTCGTCATATTCGACCACTACAAGGATGAATTAATCCTCTGCACCATTTACGAAGAAAAGAACAAACCGGATGCACAAAAAC
>PWNW01000322.1 GCA_003557605.1 Spirochaetaceae bacterium | reverse complement strand
TCCGCAAGGCTGAATACGGCTTTTCTCTCCTCCACGGAGACCGAGACAATTTTCACCTTCACCCGGTCACCGAGGCGGTACACCGATGAAGTATTCTCTCCCTTGAGCTGGTAGGCCTCCTTGTCGTAGACATACCGGTCCCCAGGTATGGTTGAAATATGCACCAGGCCGTCTATCAGGTAGCCGCTGAGCTCTACAAATATCCCGAAGGACGTCACCCCGCTGATAACCCCTTCACAAACCGTCCCCACCTTCCGGGAGAGAAACTGCATCGCCTTGGTCCTCACATATTCACGCTCCGCCTGCACCGCCTGCAGTTCCCGCTCAAAAGATGAGGCGCACAGCTGTTCCATGCGCCGCTTCAGCTCCCCGAGGTCACCTGGCCTGCTCTCTCGGGCGTACAGCTTCAGCAGACGGTGCACCAGCAGGTCCGGATACCGCCTGATGGGGGAGGTGAAATGGGTGTATGCCTCAAAGGCCAGGCCGAAATGACCAATATTTTTCGTGCTGTAGGAAGCCTTGGTCATCGCCCTGAGTGCTACCTTTTCAACAAAATCACGGAAATCGAGGTTCTCTATAATATCGAGAATCTTCCGGTAGTCATCGCTCTTCAGCGCCCCCTCAATGCGGTAATGGATGCCCAGGGTCTCCAGCACTGTGAGAAAGGAGCGCATGTCCTGCTCCTTGGGCTGCTCATGCACCCGGAAGACAAAGGGAAGATGCTCCCGTTTTTTCCTCACCATATGCCCTGCAACGGTCCTGTTGGCCAGAAGCATAAACTCCTCCACCAGCCGGTTTGCATCAAGCCGCTGCCTCGGCTTCATCTCATAGGGAATACCCTTCTCATCCAGGGAAAGCACCGGCTCGGACACGTCAAAATCGATGCTTCCCATTTCCTCTCTCTGCCTGCGCAGCACCTGGCTCAGCAGCATCAGGGTGCTGACGGTCCGTGCATAGCGGTGGGATGTTCCGGAGATGATCTCTTCAGCCTCGGCGTAGGTGAGCCTGCAGGAACTCCTGATCACCGTCTCAACGATGCGGTACCTGCATACATCCCCGCGGGAGTTCAGGGTCATCATGACGCTGAAGGCAAGGCGGTCCTCCCCGGGCCTGAGGCTGCACAGGTCATTTGATAGCACCTCGGGAAGCATGGGGATTACATGATCAACCAGGTAGACTGACGTGCCCCGTTTAGCAGCCTCCCGGTCCAGGGCTGAATTCTCCCGGACGTACCAGCTCACATCGGCAATATGGACCCCCACCTCGAACAAGCCGCTGTCAAGCTGCTCCACCGACAGGGCATCGTCAAAATCACGGGCGGTGTCGGGATCTATGGTGATGCAGGTGAGACCCCTCAGGTCCTCACGGCTGCGTTTCTCCTTCCTGATTTTTGCCTTGAGGAGTGCTTCGGCCTCCTCTTCTGCCTGCCGGGGAAACTCCAGAGGGAACCCCCGGGAACGGGCTGCAATGCGCACATCAATGTCCGCATCCCTGGAGGATCCTAAAACCTCAAGGATTCTTCCGGTCGGATGGGCATCTCCGGTCTTCCACCGCAGCAGTTCAGCCGACACCACCTCCTTGTCCCTGGGAGCGCGGGTCCGTCTGCTTTTTGGCTCAAGAAGCTCCTTGGGGATGAACAGGGGCACCGGCAGCCTTGCATCATCGCTGAGCACCCTGCCGCCTCCGGGGATGCTCTGGAAGGTCCCTATGATCATCTGCTGTTCCCGGTGCACCACCTCCGTCACTCTCCCGATAGGATTCTTCCCGGGAATGGTGCGCACCTGCTGCGCAGTTACCGTATCGCCGTCCAGGGCGGTGTGCATCGCATCAGAGGGGATAAACAGATCATCCCCCTCCTGGGCCAATACAAATCCGAATCCTCCGGCATGCACCCGGATTTTCCCGGTAACTCTTCTGCGCTCATCCTGCTTCATACCCTGTACTCCTGAAGGAAGTATACCAGTTCATGGGGCCGAAGGGAACCGCCATTCACGGGTACGAACTCACCACTCTATTAGTCAACTAACTATATAGACTGCTGATGAGATCTGTTTCATTCCGTGCTATTACGCACCGCTTCTCATCAGCTGATCGGGAAATCTTCAGCTTCTTTTTCAGCCATGAAGAAACCAGTTAAGCTGCGTATTCATCTCTCTGCATTATATACAGTTATATAGGCATTCTCCCCGAAAGCGGGTATTTTTTTTACTCCCAGCCCCTCTCAGCACTTGCCAAAGAAGAAAAAATTACTTAGTATACTAATAATAAGTTTCAAAACAATTGGAGGAAGTATGAAAACAATGAAACCAGTACTGATGGTTCTGGCGGCTGCACTGCTGCTGCCCGGCCTTGCCTTTGCTGCAGGGCAGATGGATACCGAAGACACCATATCCTTTGCAGGGTCCGGGGGATATCCCCCGTTTAACTTCATCACCGAGGACGGAGATGTTGTCGGCTTTGACGTTGACGTAGCTGAAGAGATCGCATCACGGCTTGGAAAAACCCTGGACTACCGGACTACCGCTTGGGACGGCATTATTGAAGGGCTCAGGGCAGGACGCTATGACGGAATCCTGGGAAGTATGGGCATCACCCCTGCACGTCAGGAAATTGTGGACTTCTCCACACCCTACTACTATTCAGGCCCCCAGCTGATCGTCCGGGAAGACAGCGGGATTGAAGGCCCCGAGGACCTGGACGGCTCCTCCAGGGTTGCCCTGGTCACCGGCACCACCTTTGAGGATGATGCGGTCAACCTGGGCGTCAGGGCAAGTCTCTATGAGGATGACAATCAGACCCTGATGGAACTGCTTAACGGCAGGGTTGACGGAGTGCTCACCGACCGGATCGTTGGGCTCAATGCCATCAATGCCCTTCCCCGGGGAGATGAACTTGAACTGGTGGGGTCTGTGCTGAGGACCGAACGGATGGGCGTAGCGGTCCAGAAGGGCAATGATGAGCTGCTTGACCAGATCAACCAGGCGCTGGAGGAAATGCGCGTCGACGGAACCATGCGTGAAATCAGTGAGCGGTGGTTCGGAGAAGGCGTGGACATAACCGTGGAGTAAGCCGGTGAACACCATATTCCCATGGAATTTCGCCGTAATCCCGGAAAAGTTTTTTCTTTTCCGGGATGCGGCTTTTTACACCCTCCAGATTACCACACTGGGCATTCTTGCCGGTCTGGTCATCGGACTGGTGGTAGCCTTCGGAAAGATTGCAAAAAATCCAGTGCTCTCCAGACTTGCGGGAGCATATATTTTTGTCATCCGCGGAACACCGCTGCTGCTGCAGCTGTTCATCATCTACTACGGGCTGACCACCATCGTGACCATACCCCCCTTCCCTTCTGCGGTTTTCGCTTTGGGAATTCATAACGGGGCCTACATAGCAGAAATCTTCCGGGGTTCGATTATATCAATCGACTACGGGCAGATGGAGGCGGCCCGCAGCCTGGGCATGCCCTATGCAAGGGCCATGCGCAGGATTGTTCTGCCCCAGGCCTTCAAACGGGCGGTCCCCCCCCTGGGGAACCAGTTCATCATCGCCCTGAAGGACAGCTCCCTGGCAAGCACCATCGCGGTGCCGGAACTGCTGCTGCGGGGCAGACAGCTCGGATCATCCACCTTCATGTACATGGAGATGCTGATTATTGTGGCAATCTGGTACCTGATAATGACCAGCCTGCTGTCCTATATTGTCCACAGGACAGAAAAACGACTGAGGGTTAGCGACCGTGACCAGACTTAAGGATCCCTTTTTACGCATAGAACACTTGGAGAAATGGTACGGGGACCTGCATGTCCTGAAGGACATCAGCCTCGATATCGCAGAAAAGGAGGTAGTGGTGGTCATCGGAGCCAGCGGCTCCGGAAAGAGCACCCTGCTTCGATGCATCAACTTCCTTGAGAAGGCCCAGAAAGGGAATTTCATCCTTGACGGAGTGAAGATCAGCCCTGCAGAGCGGGAACTCAACCGGGTCCGACAGGAGATGGGAATGGTGTTTCAGCACTTCAACCTCTTTCCCCACATGTCGGTGATCAAGAACGTCATGGAGGGGCCGGTGCATGTCAAGGGGATGCACAAGAAGGATGCCCGGAAGATAGCCCATCGTCTGCTGGAGAAGGTGGGGCTCGACGACAAAGCGGACACCTACCCTGCCATGCTCTCAGGAGGGCAGAAACAGCGGGTCGCCATAGCCCGGGCCCTGGCCATGGAGCCGAGGGTCATGCTCTTCGATGAGCCCACCAGTTCCCTGGACCCGGAACTGGTGGGGGATGTGCTGAAGGTCATGGAAGACCTGGGAAAGGAAGGTATGACCATGGTGGTGGTCACCCATGAGATGTGGTTTGCCAAAGAGGCGGCACATCGGGTCATCTTCATGGATGACGGGGTAATCCTGGAAGAGGCGTCTCCGGAAAAGATGTTCACCGCCCCGGAGCATGAACGGACCCAGGCATTTCTCAAACAGATTCTTCCCCAGAACTAATGCTCACCGATGATGACGCTCTCCAGGGAGCGTTTCGGAACATGATGCACTTTGCTGCTGTCCCTCCAGTAGGCAATGCTGCCGTCAGCCCTGACCTCCTCAATGCACACCTCCTCAGCGGGGTATCCCAGGGCAATCACCAAGAGGACGTCATACTGCTTCGGAATGGAGAGGGCGGTCTTCAGCGCTCTGCGCTGCACCGCCCCGATCATGCATCCCCCCAGACCTCGTTCTGCCGCACCCAGCATGATGCTCTGTGCGGCAATGCCGTGGTCGCACTCCGGCGATGCCGATATCTCCGTGTCATTAAGGATAATGATGTACCCTGCAGGCCGCTCTCCCTCCTCAGGACCGTCCCAGTCCTCCAGCAGTGCGGCCCAGGCAAGATGGGGGAAAATTAAAGAGTTGGTCTCCCGGTCGCTGGAGATGATGTACTTCAGCGGCTGGATGTTCATTGCCGAAGCCGAAAGCCTTCCGAGGTCAACCAGCTCCCGCAGCACCTCCCGTGAAATCTCCCGGTGTTCTTCAAATCTTCTGCAGCTTCTGCTTCTGAGAACAAGGTCCTTCATCTTCATATCATTCCTCACTTCACGGTATATTCTATCAGATCATCGGCTGAAGACAAGCTGAGAATGCGACCGATATATTCTTCAAAGAACTCCTCAAGCCTGGCTGACTCCCGGACCGTCCTGGCAGGACGGTGTGAGGGCTCCGATCCGTTGAGATTCCCGTTCCCTCCCCGCCGTTCAGGCTGACATGCTGATGCAGGATTAGATCTTACTGCTTCATGCAGGACTGAAGCGCAGAGATCTGTCGCCTGCTCAAAGAGATCAATAAAGCTCTCACGGCATATACGGCCCCCGTCCCAGGGATGGGGCCACGGGTTTCTCTGTTCATTGAACACATGAATATCACCGGGAACCTGCGGGGGATGCAGCAGGGAGATCAGCTTCCCGGGGGCACTGCTGCGCTTAATATAGTTCAGCACCTCATCATCCCACCGGTCGCTGAACTTCAGCAGTCCCATGGTATCCTGATATGCATGCTGTATCCGCTGTTCCTTACGGTCCGAAGGAAACCTCTGCTCTGCCCCGCGGGCAAGGAGATGCACCAGTGATTCGGGGGCGGACTCTCCTAGGGTGACTTCCTGGAGGAAGGAATAATCATGGGGATGTCTGCCCTCCAGGCGGAGGCTCATCTCAACATCAATAAGACGCTCAAAAAAGGCATGGAGATTCCTGACCCTTCCGGCGCTGCCTGCATGGATATAGGGATGGGTGATGCGGTCAAGGATTCCGTGGGTCATGAACCCGAGAACATAGTTTCCCTCCCTGCTGTCCCATGAGCTGATGTGTTTTTCCATGGCACAGACAAAATCCCCGAACCCCCGGTGATGCAGAGATCTCCCCCACAGCAGCGCGCCGGGACGGGTGCGCTGATTATGGAGAAACAAATCAGGTCCTTGACTTCCGAGCAGAAACCAGGACGGGTGGTTCACGAACAGCCCTGCCCGTTCGGCCGCCAAACGGGCACTCAGCCCGTGGGTAATATGAGACGGCATAGTCCCTCCTCTTTAAAAACTACCGGGAAGGGCGCATCATGGCAAGGGCGGATTTCGATGAGTTGATGAACCGAAGGGATAGGGGTATACTGATGTTCCAGTCATACAAGGAGTGCAAGGTGGAGCAGAAGTCAAGGGGAGCCCTGGAAGCGGAGATCAGTGAAGCGATCACCCGGTTTGAGAAGGAGTATATGGGACGGGGGCCTTTGGAGACAAAGACCTATCTGCTTGAGGACCTGGTCATTGTGCGTCTGAAGGGGGTGCTCACCAAGGCGGAATGCCAGCTGGCAGCTTCCAGCGATCCCATGGACGGCCGGGAGCTGATCAAGCGGATGCGCCATGCGCTTCTGGAAAAGGGCAGGCCTCTGCTTGAAGCACTGGTAACAGATATCCTGAAGGTGCCTGTAAAAAGCCTCCACACTGACTTGAGCACAAAAACCGGCGAGCGTGTTATTATTTTTTCCCTTTCAAAGCGTCCTGACATTACCCTGGGAGATTGTGAGGAGAAAACCTCTTGACGGAAATCGCGATTTCCATATAATTGAGACGATGAGTGCACGAAAGACAGAAGAGCAGCATCTGCGAGTCTGTCTTTATCCTCCTCTCGCTTTACCCAGACCTATTAGTTACCTGAATTGCAGCTCTAATCCGATGATAATCGGAATATATAAAATACAGTACTGCACGTCCCGCAGCTTCAGAGACTACATCAGAACATCTGACTGCCGGGATACCTGCATAGTGTTGTAACGAAAATTTATCTTAAGGAGACGGCTATGCCAACAAAACACAAGAAGCTCCTCGCATGGGTTGAAGAGATTCGACAAATGGTGAAACCGGACCAGGTCGTATGGGCCGACGGGACCAAGGAAGAATATGACCGCCTGATGGATGAAATGGTGGAAAGCGGCCTTGCTGTCAGGCTAAATGACAGCAAACGCCCCAACAGCTTTCTGTTCCGCTCTGATCCCTCAGACGTAGCCCGGGTAGAGGACAGAACCTACATCGCAAGCCGCACGCAGGATGCTGCAGGCCCGACGAACAACTGGATCGACCCGGTGGAACTGAAGGCTACCATGAGGGAACTCTATGACGGCTGCATGCGCGGCAGGACCATGTTTGTAATTCCCTTTTCCATGGGACCCATTGGTTCACCGATTGCGAAGGTGGGAATTGAAATTACCGACAGTCCCTACGTTGTGGTCAATATGCATATTATGACCCGTGTAGGCCAGGCGGTGCTTGACACCCTCGGTGAAGACGGTCAGTTCATTCCCTGCCTGCACTCTGTAGGCAAGCCATTGGGGCCTGGTGAATCGGACAACGGACAGTGGCCCTGTGCTCCGATAGAGCAGAAATATATTGCCCACTTTCCCGAGGAGAACCTGATCTGGTCCTACGGTTCAGGATACGGCGGAAACGCCCTGCTCGGAAAAAAATGTCTGGCACTGAGAATTGCAAGCGCCCTGGCTCGCCGGGAAGGATGGATGGCTGAGCACATGCTGATCCTTCGCCTGACTAACCCAGAGGGCAAGCAGTTCCATATTGCAGCAGCGTTTCCCAGCGCATGCGGAAAGACCAACCTCGCGATGCTGATACCCACTGTTGAAGGATGGAATTGTGAATGCATCGGCGACGACATTGCGTGGATGAAGATCGGACCCGACGGCACCCTTCGGGCAATCAATCCTGAAGCAGGGTTTTTCGGAGTTGCTCCGGGAACCAGCTACAAGTCAAACCCCATGGCCATGGATACCATCGTCAAGAATTCTATCTTCACCAACTGCGTGCTTACCGATGACGGAGACATCTGGTGGGAAGATATGAATGTTGATATCGACCACGGCATCGACTGGAAGGGCAATGAATGGACACCCAAAAGCGGTACTCCCGGCGCCCACCCCAATGCACGGTTCACCACCCCTGCGGCGCAGTGCCCGATCATCTGTGACGACTGGGAAGATCCGGCAGGAGTACCCATCGACATCTTTATCTTCGGCGGACGGCGGACCAAGGTAATGCCCCTGGTGCATGAATCATTTGACTGGGACCACGGAGTGTTCATGGGAGCAACCGCTGCCTCGGAACCTACCGCTGCGGCCCTTGATGTGAAGAAGAAACTCAGAAGAGACCCGATGGCCATGCTGCCCTTCTGCGGCTACAACATCGGCGACTACTGGCAGCACTGGTTTGAGATGGGCGACAAGCTCGGCGACAAGGCACCGAAGATTTTCTACGTCAACTGGTTCAGGAAAAATGACCAGGGCAAGTTCATCTGGCCGGGATTCGGCGAGAACAGCCGCATCCTGAAGTGGATGTGCGAGCGTGTTGACGGTACTGCTGAAGCAATTGAGACTTCCATCGGCATGATGCCCCAGATAAAGGACATCGATATCTCCGGCCTGGACATGAGCGAAAAGGAGCTTGAGGAAATCCTTGAGGTGGACAATAATGCATTCATCTCTGAATTTGACGATCTTGACAGCTTCATCTCAAGTGTTGCAGACAGACTGCCGAAGAGAATGGAAGACCAGATCAAACTGTACAAAGAGCGGATGAAGAAGTAATTCTGAATCAAGCGATACCAAGCCGGATCTTACGATGGATCCGGCTTTTTTACGGCCAGATAGACTCCGCCGAGCACCAGGATTGTCCCGGTAACCAGAGAACCGGTGATGCTCTCACCGAGCAGCAGGGCGCCGAAGATCACCGCAGCGGCGGGCTCAAGGTTCATAAAAACCGAAGCCCGTGAGGGACCAGCATGGCGGATGCCCTCGTAATACCAGAGATAGGCAATACCGGCGGAACCGAAACTGAGGTACAGCAGGCTTATCCAGGAGGAGACTGGAAGCTCCGGCACCCGGTGCAGCGCCCCTTCACTGAGGGCAAAGGGAAGCAGCATCACCGTCCCCGCAAGGAAGCTGTAGGTCAGCACCGCCAGAGCGGAAAGACGGCCCATCGCCCGTTTCCCGATGAGCGTGTAGAGCGCCCAGCTGAACACCGCTGCAAGGATCCACAGGTCCCCAGGGTCCGGGGCACGGGACACAATCACGGCAATATTCCCGTCGGTAATGGTTACCAGTGCACCGGCAATAGCGGCAGTCACCCCAAGGATCACCCTCACTCCCAGGGATTCCTGGACAGCAAGCCGGGAGAGCAGCACCACCACTGCCGGAGTAAGGGCAATGATCACCGCGCTTCTTCCGGCCTCAACGGTCTGAAGTCCCGAAAAGAGAAAGAAATTGAAGCACACCACACCGGTAATGCTCAGAAGCAGAATCATCACCGTCTCCTGTCTAGCGGGACGGGGGAATGAGCCCTCCCTCCTGTGCAGTACCGGCATCATGAACATCCCGGCAAGCAGAAACCGTACAAACGCCGTGGTGAAGGGGGGAAGCTGGGCAGAGATGACCCTGCCTGCCACCAGCGCCCCTCCCCACAGCACCGGCGCCATAGCAAGTTTAATATAAAGCTTTGCTTCAACCATGCCCGATAGTATGTCATTGGGTGAAGCGGGTCAACCTTTGTAACATTGCAGGAAGTTTTATGTTCTACCAGTATGAAGCATAGACACATAATTACAGCAGCCCTGGTGCTGTTCTGCCTCTCGGCCCCTGCGGTCCTGTGGAGTGAGCAGTTCCGGGAGGAACCGACGGTACCGGAGGAAGCCCTGCCTCGGGAGGAGCTTGAATTTATCGTTATTGACGAAGGTCAGTACGGCATCGCAAATGTGGGGCTTCAGGCCTGGTCCACCGGCAACTCAGCCCTCTGGCAGACCTGGAGACTGATGTACGGCCACCGCACCCCCCAGTCGGTGTTTGAAATTGATCTTTCAAATTATACGGTGATCATCCTCGGGCTCGGCACAAGGCCGACGGGAGGGTATTCCATTGAGGTCACCTCAGTGCACCTCAATGACGGCACCCTCATGGTGGAATTTGCCGAACATGCTCCCCCCCCTGATGCGATGGTCACCCAGGCGCTGACCTACCCCTATCTGCTCGGGGTGGTACGGGGACAGCACCATGATGTGGAATTTTTAAAAGCATCTCCGTAACCGGAGATACGAGGAGGAACCATGAAACGGGTATGCACGGCTTTGTTTGCTGCTGCTGTGCTGCTCTTTTCTGCCATGCCCCTCACCAGCGCTGAACAGCACAAATCGCCCCACAGCATCGGTGCGCTTATGCGCATCGGTCCCTATTCGTTCCTGGCCCTTGATGTGATCTACCAGATGTCCCTGAACGATATGATCTCCCTTTTTTTGTCTGCCGGCCCCGCTGCGGACCTGCAGCTGTTTGGAAGTTCCAGCGCCTTCCAGGCAGTGGAGACGGGAGGCGGTGTGAAATTCTACTTCTACGACCAAATCATCTATCCCTACGGTGCCCTTCGGGCCGCTGCGGCGATACCGGTTGAGGAAGGAAGAGACTTCGTGCTCTACGGGGCCGCTGCGGCGGGTGCTGAGCTGAGGCTGGGAAGGCTCTTTTTCGGCGTCGAGGCGGGCATCCCGCTGAAGTTCATGGGGGACCCGCCCAACGAAGCCTTTAAAGGTGATGTACCGATCTATGCCGGAGCCTCATTGCGGTTTCAGCTGTAGCTCCCGGAACTTCCGGGCAAACTCCTGAACCGCTTCGGGTCGTTCGGCAAAGACGCTCTCCTTCATGCCCGCAGCTTTCTTCAGAAGGACCTTCACGAAGAAGCTGTGCTGGGAGAAGTCTATCCTTCCCCCGAACCATCCGGTCACCGATGCCTTGTCCCTGAGAGCCTGGGGAAACTGCTGAAAATATGTGTCAACCTCCTTCTCCTCCATGGCGCAGAGGAAAAGTCCCACCAGGGGTTTTCCCAGCAGCTCCTGCTCCCGGGCGCTGCAGAATTTTTTCACCGCCCCCTGGAGATTGGAGGCATGGATGCTTCCCCCGATGATCAGGCTTGTGCATGCACTGAGATCCGGCTGTTTCTGCTTCTTCAGGTCCACCAGTTCCGCATCACCGCCCAGCTGCTTCTGCAGTTCTGCGGCGCACTGCGCTGCATACCCCTTTGAGGATGCATAGAGTATCATGGTCTTCATGGCTGACTCCCGTATTCCTAGATACCAACAATATATACCGGGGATGGATCCCTGCATAGATCAGTTCACCCTGAGGTGGTATACTCTGCGTATGAAATGCAGAACCCTGCTGGTGCTTCTGCTTCTGATCTGCGTGAGTCTCACTGCCCGGACAGTGCTGATTACCGGGTTCGGACCCTTCGGGAAGCATGAGCGCAACAGCTCCTATGAGGCGGTGAAGCACCTCCACGGCCGATCCCTCTTCGGTTTTGACATCGCGGTGCTCGAGATTCCGGTCCTCTGGGAGTTCTCCCGATCAATGATCTTCCATGCCCTGGAGCAGCATCAGCCGGAGTTTGTCATATCCCTGGGACTTGATGAAAACGCACCGGCATCCCTGGTGCTGGAGCCCTTCGGGATCAACCGTACTGCATACCTCAAGGATGTTTCCGGGGCATATCCTCCGGGAAGGGAGGCGGTGCCCGGAGCTCCGGATATGCTCCCGTCGGCTCTTCAGGTGCAGCATCTGAAGAGCATCCTGGTGAGTTTCGGCCTTGACGCCGTAACGGGATATGATGCCGGAGACTATCTCTGCGGATGGGTATATATGCACCTGCTTTCCGGGCACCCGAGCCGCCAGGTGCTGTTCACCCATGTGCATCCCGATGCACCGGAGCATGATATTGCAGCGGCAGTGAAGCTCCTGGTTCATGCCCTTGCCTCCGGAACACCCTGCCCGGCACCTCCTGCAGGAGAATATATGCTCCCCTGACCAGCAGGAACATGGTATACTGCTCTCCGGAGGAACAAGCCATGAAGGACACCTTTCAGACCGGCATCATGCGGTATCTTCTGAAGCAGATCATATTCCTCATGATCACCGCCGGAGTGCTTTTCTTCAGCGCAGGGACCCTCCGCTGGCCTATGGGAACTGCGTATGTCATTACCCTGCTCATGATATCTGTAGTGAACACCGCAGTGATGGACCCCTCACTGCTGGTTGAGCGGTCAAAACTGCAGCGGGGCACCAAGCGATGGGATATTGCCGTATCAGCCGGTGCGGCAATCTGGGGTCCCCTGCTGGTGTGCGCTGCTGCGGGACTTGATTTCCGTTTCCGCTGGTCCAGGATGCCCTGGGGATGGCTTCAGGTTTCTGCCCTGGCGGTATTCATCACTGCGGCGCTGGCTGCCTCCTGGGCTATGAAGAGCAATGCCTTTTTCGCATCCACCGTACGGATACAGCACGACCGGAATCATCAGGTGGTGTCTGCCGGTCCCTACCGATTTGTCCGTCATCCAGGATACCTTGCAGGAGCAGCAGCTGCCGCATCAGCTCCTTTAGCCTTGGGATCCTGGACTGCACTGATTCCGGGGGCCCTTACGTCCCTGCTGTTCATCCTGAGGACATACCTGGAGGACCGCACCCTGATGAAGGAGCTTGAGGGATACCGAGAGTATGCTCAACGGGTGTCCTGGAGGCTGATTCCGGGGATATGGTGATGTCCTGAAAAATCTGCAAAATCCTTGTGAACACACAGCAGGCATATTCAGGGAAACCTCAAGAACAGCACTTGGGTTATCTAGGATTGTGTGCTACAATCCGCCAAAACGCTTCAGAGGAGAGCACTCAATGATAGACAAGTATACTGATCAAAGCAAACGGAAGTCGGTGGAAATTCTCCCGGGTGTTACGAAGAAGGTAATGTCCTACGGAGATGACTCAATGCTGTGCCGCTTCAACATGAAGCAGGGAGCACAGATCCCCCTGCATTCCCATAAAGCTTCCCAGAACGGATATGTGATATCAGGGAAGGTGCGTCTGATCGGTCCCGATGAAGAGACTACCTGTATTGCCGGTCCTGGATGCGGATACTATATTGAACCCCATGAGGTGCATGGTCTTGAGGTGCTTGATGATGCGGTGCTATTCGAGACCTTCTGTCCCCTGAGACCGGAATACATTGCTGACTGACCATTGCGGTGCATCCCAGCGGTTCTCCGCTGGGATTACTGCAGATATTCCGGCTTCACCAGTCCGCGGACAAGAATCCGCATTGCCTCATCGAAGACCCGGGATGTTCTCTCCCCCTCCATGATCACATACCGTTTCATCAGAAACATCATGTACGTTGAAAAGAGATATTCACTTACCAGTTCCGTGTCCACCGGATAAAACATCCCTCTGCCGATACCGTCCTCAAGGAGGCCCTTGAGCATATTTCTGGCAATGCTGTTGATCTCAGAAAACTGGTCGGTCTCAGTGGAGATGGAAAAGATCCGTTTATCCTGAAGAAGAATCTTCTGAAGCACCTCATCATGCTCCACATACACCATGGATTCACGCACCATGACCTTGAACTGCTCAACCGGTCCGTTGAACCGGCTTACCTTTTTCTCTACTGCCACCCTCCATTTTTTCAATGCCTGGGCAACCGCCTGATGATACAGGTCTTCCTTGCTCTGCACATAGTTATAGAGGTTCGCCTTGGTCATGTCCACTTCCTCGGCGATATCATCGAGGGTGGTCTTTGCATATCCGTAGCGGGAAAAGACTTCCAACGCTGCTTCCAGCAGCTGTTCAACTTCAATACGTTTTTTTCTCATAATTTACTTTTTAACCAATAAAGTAATTTGTTTACTTTATGAGTGTATTGCCCCAAGTTCCAGTTGTCAATTAAAATGAACCTCTTCCCGGGAGGGCAAATCAAACACGCCAAGGTATCTTGGTAAAAATCTCTCTATTTCAGTTCCTTGAATACCTCTTCGCAGCTCTCAGCAAACACCACTGCTTCAACAGCCCGTTCAAGCTTCTTCGTATCATGAATATCTCTGATCATGGTCAGCTGCGCATCATTCAGGGAAAACTTCTTCTTCATCAATTTGATCAGCATCGTCTGACTTGTTGCCAGCGTTCCCCGCTGCATTCCCCGCTGCATTCCCCGCTGTATTCCACGCTGTATTCCACGCTCCATCCCTTGATGGATACCCTTCTGAATACCCCGCTGCATTCCACGCTGCTCCCCTTCCTTTTTTGCATCCTCTATAAACAAGTCCACTAATCCCACGATATCCTCCTTACACGATAGTTCCTGCTTCAGCCGCATCTCCTGCTTTTCAGCAAGCTGTATCAATCTGTCAATAAACCTCAGCAGTGAGGCATTCTCCCTGCTGCTCCTGTGCAGCCTGCTGAGCTTGATCAACAGATCACGTTTTACCTCATAGCGCCTCCTGTCTCCAGCTCTTGTACTTCTCATCAGGCTGACTTCCTTCTGAATGCCGAGAAACACGGCAAACAGCGGCGCATCTCCCTCAAGCTCATCAAGGTCCCTGCCCCATTCTACCACCTTCACCTTACTGAAATCCACCCTGAAACAGACAGACTGCGAGGTTTGTCTGAAGCTTTCCGGCTGAAACTCCATATCCGTATCAGTCAGCACTAAAAGGGATGTCGGATACATTCCACTCTCATATTCAATTCTCTTCGTATACTCCGCCATCCGCTGCTCAAAGTTATCCTCCTTTTTTCCCTGCACCTCCAGATGCAGCAGCATCTTGGTACTGGTCTGTTTCTCTGCTGCCTCCATCAGCAGGTCGGCTGTCATGCCCTTCATGGACCGATCTCGGGGAAACTCCTTGTCTAGAAATGCAATGCCCTGTTCAAAGTCAATCTGTTGTGCTGTCTCAGGAAAGCAGTACTACAGAAACTCCCTGGGGTATTCCCGTACGGCTGCCTTCCAGGCCCCGTCCTCATCACTGAGGATTCTGCGTGCATTCATCAGCTCTCCTTTACTGTCAGTAGTTCAGCATCT
>PWNW01000170.1 GCA_003557605.1 Spirochaetaceae bacterium | reverse complement strand
GAGGGAGGAAAAGAGCTGAACAAAAGCCAAGCAGAAGACATGGAAGATAACACCACCTTCACCCTTACCCTGAACGGAGCGCCTCTTCAGTGAGGAGAGAAGACCGTCGATAAACTGGGCAATACGGGATGGCACGTAGTGCAGAACTTCGAGACCGGTCCCCTGAAACGGGGAGAGTATATTCTTTTTGGAAAAACCGAAGGCACCGTAGACGGTAGTCCTTTTACGAGAGAAAACAACGTCACTCTGAAAGTCCGGTAGAACCCCTCAGCCCTTCAGTCCTCCGGCGGTGATGCCTGAAATGAACCTTTTCTGCAGGGTAAAAAACAGGATCACTATCGGCAGGGTATAGTATACAATCCCTGCCATTCCTATGTTGTAGAGCATGTTGTCCTGCACATCGGAATATCCAGTGGCTAGACGGACCGCCAGGTTCACTCTGTCCCCCCGCAGCATCATCACCGGCATGAGGTAGTCTGACCATACCCAGTTGAAGGCAAAGATCGCTGAGATGATAAATGCAGACTGCACCAGAGGCATCATGATGGAAAAGAATATCTGGAACCGTCCTGCGCCGTCGAGCCTGGCGGACTCCTCATAGGAGATCGGGATAGTTGAAAAATACTGCTTGAAGAGAAAGATGAGAAACGGGGTTCCCTGGATTCCCCAGATGATCCAGAACATATGATTGTTCACCAGCGGTGTATTTCTTAATATCAGGTACAGCGGTATGATGGTGACGATGGGAGGGATCATCAATGTGGAGAGCACCATGGGAAACAGGTACTTGTTTGCCTTCACCTTGAACCGGGAGAACCCGTACCCGACAAAGGAGCTTCCCAGCAGGCATGGCACGGTATAGAACAGGGCCAGAATCAGTGAGTTGACCACATATTTCGGATAATCGATCATGGTCCATGCCAGCCTGTAGTTCTGCCATTGGGGAGTTTCGGGCCAGAATACCGGCGGAAACACAAACAGCTCTCCCCGGGTCTTAATGCTGGTAATAAACATAGAGATCAGGGGAAGAAAATAGACTGCCAGCATTGCAAGCAGAATGAAGAACTTCACCCAGTAAATAATTGTATCCTGCCGTTTCATTCCTAAGGCCATACTCTCATCCTCCCCTAATCATCTGCCTCTGAATACACTAAGAACGCACCGAGCTTCATGAAGATTAACGTCACAATCATGATGAAGAGGAACAGCAGCCAGAGCAGAGCAAGACCGTAGGCAAAGCGGTACTGCGTCATGATATGAAAATACCCTCGGGCCATCACGAAGAAGGTCTCAGTCGGAGGAGTTATCTGCATCAGGGCACCGCCCCGGATCGGCCTCGGGTTCAGAATATAGGGCTGCACAAATACCTGCAGAGAATAGATCACGCTCATAAGGAACTGGAACAGAATAAAGGGACTCACCATGGGTATCACAATGCTTCTGAGCTTTCGCAGGTACTTAGCACCGTCTATGGTTGCCGCCTCATACAGCGAATCAGGGATGGTGCTCAGCCCTCCTAAAAAGATAAGCATGCTCCACCCGGCCTGCCAGAACGAAAGTGTGAGAATTGAAAAGAACGGGTAGGTGGACAGCCATGCAATATTCTGGCTTGTAAGCCCTACGTTGATAAGCACCGTATTGAGAAATCCCGTATCCCGTTCAAGAAATATGCGGAAAATCCAGCCTACTGCTACAAGGGGAATCATGTGAGGAAAATAGAGCAGGGTCCTGAAAACTCCCCGCCCGAAGACCCGCCTTTCCAGAAGCAGGGCCATCACAAACCCGACACAGATTGCAATAGTAGTATGCAGTACTGAGAAAAAGATGGTTCTCCCAAAGGAACCCAGAATTGCGGTATCAGTAAGCAGGTCCCGGTAGTGCTGCAGCCCAATGAACCTCGGACTTACGGTAAAGGCCATCCGGTTTGTGAAGGACGTGTAGAATCCCCAGATAATCGGAATGATCCATAAAAAGATAAATCCTGCCATCCAAGGAGAGATAAAAATGAAAAAGGACCATGTCTTCTCACGCTGCAGCGTCATTTTCTTCATACTTAAGTTCCCCCGAACAAAAAATAAGCCCGGCAGGGCAGCAGTGCCCCGCCGGATTCTCTATCATCTTAGAAAGCTTCAAGTTCCTCAATACCGCGCCTGAGAGCAGCATTCAGCTCTGCATAGAGACGGTCAACAAACTGATCGTAGCTGGTGTTTCCGAGAACCAGATCATCAATATTTGATTCCCATGCATAGTCATACATAGCTGCGGTGATGTACGGACTTGCCTGCCAGGGCTGGAAGTACTGTGCATCATCATAGGCGATTTGCTTGCGTACCCGGTTGTACTCGTTGTCTACCGGGAGGTATTCAGCAAGGGACATCAGCGGCGGGATTCCCCAGCCGGTCCGTGCACGCTCTATTCCGTAGTCTCCGCCCATATACCATTCGAATACCCTGAAGGCTTCCTCTGGATGCCTTGTTCCGGAGAACATGACAATTCCGGTAGCACCAAGGTTGCTTGCCACCCTGGGATATCCTTCAGCATAGATTGGTGTAGGAGCCCATGCATAGCGCGTCTCATAATTGGGGTTTTCCATCATCTGAGCCCCGAACCAGTACCCGAGCTGCACCATGGCTACCCGGTCAGACTGGAAAGCAGACCCTACCCATGCGGGGCTTGGGTTGCGTACATTGCTGGAAATGTCTTCTACCTGAAACCGTGCGAAGTATTTCCACAGATCACGAGCTTCCGGGTCCTCATTCATGGCAGAACCGTCTTCATTGTACAGGCTGATTCCCTTTGCATTTGCCATGTCAGAAACCAGGTGCTTCACCCATCCGGGTGCATAGTCATATCCAAAGGTCACTACGTTGCCGTCACTGTCCCGAACTGTAAGCTCCTTGGCCATTTCATACAGTTCTTCGTAGGTTATCGGTTCTGTGATGGACAGCGGGTCAAGTCCTGCCTGCTTAAACATATCGGTATTATAGGTAATCATACCGATATTGTTGTAGTCCTTTGAAAGACCGTAATATGGTCCCTGTCCGAACTGCTCCCCGTCAAACTGGTATGTTGAATTTCCTTCCCGGTCAATGTCATCCCAGCGCACCACATCACTGCCCTTCAGCATGTCGGTGATATCATAGAGAAGACCTCTGTTGACGTAATAGGCAATGTCCGTTCCGCTTCCCATCCTGCTGAGGTCAGGAGCATCTCCGGCCATTGCATCCGCCATCCATCTTGTCCAGTCCTCATCCTCACGCACCAAGTTGATGTCAGGATTCTGCTCGTTGAAGCTCTGGACAAAATCCCGCGGAAGGTCAGCTTCCGTACACATGAACCGAATGGTTACCGGTCCTGTTTCACGTCCTCCTGCATACAGGCTTCCTGCTGCAAAGATGACTAGACCAATGATCACCAATACTCGAAACAGTTTCATACAAACCCCCTTTTATGGTTTTTCTTTTCTTGGGGAATGATAACTTTTTTACTGTCCATTACTCCCCTGTCTACAGTTATTAAACAATTAAAACATCCTGCTGTCAAGGTTTTTTAATTAAAATGCTCATTTTCTGTTCGTAATGAAAATTTTTCTGCCTATATATAGGATAAACAAGCTTTTCATCCATGCATTATATGTTCTTTATTTATAAGTATTTGAATATCTTTCTGCAGTATTCGTGGATACCTCGGTCACAAAGCAGCGCAGCTATATTCATTCATATCTCTTGTTTTTGTCATCATTTAACGCTTATTTCTACCATATAGTGTATGTATTGTGCAATTATGACGTATAGAGTTTCACTATTCCTTACTGCCGCCCTACAGAAGCTTTCTTAAGGGGATTATCATTGAATGCTTAACTAAGATGCAGTTTCATATGGGATTTTGAGAAAATTGCAGACAGCGTGCATGTACTAGACAGTCTGG
>PWNW01000267.1 GCA_003557605.1 Spirochaetaceae bacterium | reverse complement strand
TTCCTCCCCGTCCCCCGGCACTGTGCCCCGGATGCCCCCATCGGGGGATATTCCATGTGCTTTCATCATATCCTGACGTCATCGCATCCACCGATATCGGATGCTACACCCTGGGGGCATTTCCCCCCCTGAACGTTGGAGATTTCCTGTTCTGCATGGGATCATCAATTACCTCAGCAACGGGATTTAAGCGTTCAGACATGATGTACGGGAGACAGGACCGGAAGGTCTTTGCCGTTATCGGTGATTCAACCTTCTTCCATTCCGGTATGACCGGACTGGCCGACGTGGTCTACAGCAGCACCCCGGTTGTGACAATTATCCTTGACAACCGGATCACTGCCATGACCGGTCATCAGCATAATCCCGGTACAGGAAAGACCGCAAACGGAGAAGATGCGCCCCAGATAGATCTGCCGAAACTGACAGCAGCGCTGGGAGTACCCGAAGAGAATATCCGTGTCATAAACCCCAACAACCTCAAGGCATGCAGAAAGGCAGTATCAGATGCCTATGAGTCACCGGAACCCTTTGTAATCATCACACAGGCACCCTGCGCCCTCCTTCCAGAGGTGCGGAGACGTTCTGAGGAGAAATGGTTCAAGGTTGACCCTGAAGTCTGCACCGGCTGCGGGGACTGCCTGAAGATCGGATGCCCTGCCATATCGATGCAGGACTCCAAGGCCTTCATCAATGAAGACCTCTGCGCAGTGTGCGGGGTGTGTTTTCAGGTGTGCAGCGTCAAGGCAATATCAATGGGAGGGAGACACCGTGACTAAAGAAAAAACTGAAACCCGCAGCATCATGCTCGCCGGGGTTGGAGGACAGGGGACCATCCTTGCAGCTAAGGTGCTCTCAGAGGGACTGAAGCAGATGGACTTTGACGTAAAGATGTCGGAAATCCACGGCATGAGCCAGCGGGGAGGAAGCGTCACGTCCCATGTGCGGTTCGGGACAAAGGTCTTCTCCCCGGTCATTCCGGAAGGTGCCGCAGATGCGGTGTGCGGGTTTGAGAAGCTTGAAGCCCTTCGGTATATTTCCTGGCTGAAGCCCGAGGGCCTGATCATCGTCAACGACCTGGAGACCTATCCCCTTCCAGTGCTCATCGGTGCGGCACAGTATCCTGCAGGAATACTGGAGTCTATCAGGAATCTCAGAGAGCGCTGCCTGATTATTCCCGCCCACCGCATGGCGCTGGACCTGGGCACATCCCGGGTGGAGAACATCATCCTCCTCGGTGCGCTGACTGCATCTCTCAGTCTTGATGATCACCCCTGGGAAGATACCATCAGGGACCTGGTGAAGCCCAATTTTGTTGACATCAATCTCAGAGCCTTCGAAGCAGGACGTACATACGCAGTAAAGGAATCAATATGATCCATAAGGCGATTTTTTCACCTAAGTCAATCGTGGTAGTCGGTGCTTCCGGCGACCCTGCAAAGGTCGGAGGGAAGATACTGCAGAACATTATTGCCTCTCCCTTCTCAGGAAAACTCTACGGCATCAATCCCAAGGCTTCCTCTGTTCAGGGCGTTGCTTGCCCGTCTCTTGAAGAACTTGAAGAAGCGGAACTGGCAATATTTGCCGTACCTGCCCAGCACATCCCCCAATATATGAGGGTCCTTGCTGAACAGAAGGGAACACGGGGGTTTATCGTGCTTTCCGCCGGCTTCTCTGAAATGGGAGAAGCCGGAAAGGCGCTTCAGGATGAAATTACCTCAATCGCTGCATCCTGCGGAGGTTCCCTGATCGGGCCCAACTGCACCGGCGTGCTCACCCGAAGCTACGCCGGGGTGTTTGCGGGACCTGTTCCCCCCCTTTCTTCATCGGGATGCGACATGGTCAGCGGCAGCGGTGCAACCGCAGCATTCATTATTGAGCAGGGGATCACTGCGGGGCTGAGGTTTTCTGAAATCATTTCCGTGGGAAACAGCGCCCAGATCGGAGTTGAGGACGTCCTTGCCCATTGGGATGAAACCTATCAGCCAGGAACAAGCGCCCCGGTAAAAATGCTCTACATGGAAAGCATCACCGATGCCCGGCGGCTGCTGAAGCACAGCATCTCCCTGGCAGAAAAGGGATGCCGCATCTGCGCCGTCAAGGCAGGCAGTTCCCAGGCGGGAAGCAGGGCTGCTTCATCCCATACGGGTGCGATGGCGGCAGACGACCTCTTTGTTGACGCTCTGTTCCGCAAGGCGGGTATTATCAGATGCAGGGGGCGGCAGGAACTGGTGAATGCTGCTTCCGTGTGCTGCTATCCCCGCATGGAGGGACGATCCATGGCTGTGGTGACCCATGCCGGCGGACCCGGGGTGATGCTCACCGACATGCTCAGCGATGCGGGGATCACCGTTCCCGGTCTTGAAGGACCGGAGATGGAGGAGCTGCTCAGCCGGCTGCATCACGGTTCATCGGTGGTCAATCCCATTGACTTCCTCGCCACTGGTACGGCCTCACAGCTCGACGACATTCTCAGGACCCTGAAGGACGAACGTAAAGATCTCTCGGCGGTTACGGTAATCTTCGGGAGTCCTGGACTGACGGACATATCAGATGTGCTGCAGGTGCTGGAAAGTCATATCACCTCGTCAGATATCCCGATATTCCCTGTCCTGCCTTCAGTTATTACCGCAGAACGGGAGATCCGGCAGTTCAAGCAGACCGGCCTTCCCTTCTTCTCCGATGAGACGCAGTTTGCCCAGGCCCTTGGAAGCACCTTGATCCCGATGAACCCCAGTGCTGAAGAAACAGTCCCGATTGATGGTGCAGAAATCCTGCGTTCACGGCTCATCCCAGGAGCCGACGGGTATCTTCCCGTTGATCAGGTTTCGATGATGCTGGACGCAGCGGGAATTCAACGGCTCCAGGAGAAGATCATAGGCTGTCCCAAGGACATTGAATCGGTCCCCTTTGCGTTTCCCTGGGCCATGAAGGTACTCGGGCCGGTCCATAAAAGCGATGTGGGCGGGGTGCTCCTGAACATCAGTTCAGAAGCACAGGCAGCATCTGCTGCTGAACAGCTGCTGACCATAGAAGATGCACATGGCGTACTCGTGCAGGAGATGGCCTCAGGGACTGAGTTCTACTGCGGTCTGATGCGGGACGAACTGTTCGGCCACCTGCTGATGACTGGTCTCGGGGGCATCTTTGTTGAAACATTAAAGGATGTATCCAGTGAACTGCTTCCGATAGACCGGCACCAGGCTTCACAGATGCTTGCCGGGCTGAAAAGCTTTACCATCCTGCAGGGGACCAGAGGCAAGCCCCCTCTTGATGTCAGGGGGCTTGAGGATATGCTGGTGAAGCTCAGCAGTCTTGCTGCATCCTTTCCGGAAATTGCTGAGATGGATATCAACCCGGTGCTGGTCTCAGAGGACCGGGCAGCTGCAGCAGACTGCAGAATTCGGATATCGGAGTGACCGCAGAGCATTCATTGTACGTTTACAAATATATTACAGAGTTTAGGGCATTTCGATAATATTTTTTTACAATTTTTTTCCCATGATGTTACTAAACCAATGTATTGGAGTTTAGTTAGTATAAGAACGCAGCTGCAAAGAGTATTCTTCGCAGATGATGCTTACATTGCAGGAGGAAAAGCATGAAAAAACTAATTGTATTGGCAGTAGTACTGCTGGCCGCAGGAGGAATGCTGGCCGCAGATAACGGAAGCTGGAGTGAGCGCTACACTCAAGATGCCAGAGTCATGGGCATGGGAGGCGCATTCACAGCTGTAGCAGACGACGTATATGCTCTGTTCTACAACCCCGCAGGACTGGCATTTCTTGACAGGAGCGACCTGCTATTAGGGTTCACGGTATACAGCAAGCTTGATAACGAACTGCTGGATGAATTTATTGATGGTGAGGAAGTAGGGGCATTTGACTTAATACATGATTTCACCCTCATGCCCCGCGCCGGATTTGCTTCT
>PWNW01000163.1 GCA_003557605.1 Spirochaetaceae bacterium | reverse complement strand
GGGTTGGTATGAAAATGCAGAGTTTGATGGAGATCCGCTAACAGAAATTGCAGAAGGAACCACTGAAGATATAACTGTGTATGCGAAGTGGAAATTTACACCAACTGAATTCGACATTGAAATTGCACCAGTGCTGAACTTCAATGCGAATGGTGGAGATGGGACAATGAATTATGTGTCCTTGGAAGAAGGTGAAATATTTAATCTGCCAGCGAACACGTTCATTCGTGAAGGATACACATTCAAAGACTGGAACAAGGAAGAGGATGGAACAGGCGATTCTTTTAATGATAATACATCATTCACTATGGGGACTGAAGGAGCAACCCTATATGCTCAGTGGGAGATCATTACCTACAGTATTTCCTATGATCTGAATGGCGGAGAAAATGATAACGATAATCCAGATACTTATACGGTAGTAGATGTTATTACGTTGGAAGACCCTACGAAAGACCAATACACCTTCAAAGGCTGGTATGAGAATGCAGAGTTTGAAGGAGATGCGGTAACTGTAATTGATGAAGGATCTACTGGTGATGTAACACTGTATGCGAAGTGGGAATGGACTCCCGACAAATTTGAAGTTGAAATTGAATCAGAAGACTAGAACTCCACAGGGGAGGGCATACGCCCTCCCCTGTTTAATACCTGCAGCTTAATAGAATTCCTGTAATGCTGTTTTCTGCTTCTATTGAACTTCCTTTCTGGGAAATATATAATCCATAGTTATGAAACATATTGAAAATCCTGTTCATTGGGCAGATATACATGCCCGAAATATTATACGCCAAAGGGGCGATAAAGATCTCTATGTCTGTGCATCCGGTATAACCCCTTCGGGTACGGTGCATATTGGTAACTTCCGTGAGATTATCTCTGTTGAGCTTGTGGTGCGTGGTTTGAGGGATCTAGGGAAGGGTGTGAGGTTCATTTATTCCTGGGATGATTATGATGTATTCCGCAAGGTGCCGAAGAATATGCCTGACCAGGAGCTTCTGGAGAGCTGCCTGCGAAAACCTATCACCCTCGTCCCTGATACTTCAGGGAAGTATGAGAGTTATGCTCGGGCAAATGAAAAGCCTCTGGAAGATCTGCTTGATGTGGTGGGTATTCATCCTGAATATATCTACCAAGCGACGCGGTATCGTTCATCAGAGTATGCTGTGCAGATCAGAAAAGCCTTAGAGCATACTGAAGAGATTAAGGCATTTATCAATGAGCATAGGAGTCAGCCTCTTGCTGATACCTGGCTTCCGGTTTCGGTGTTCAGTTCCTTTACCGATAAGGATACCACTGAAGTGCTTTCCTGGGATGGGGAATGGGGACTGACCTACCGCTGTCTTGAGACGGGAAAAGAGGAAACCCTGGATATCAGGAAGGCTTCAGGGGTGAAGCTTCCCTGGAGGGTGGACTGGCCGATGAGGTGGGCTTTAGAAGGGGTAGATTTTGAACCTGCAGGAAAGGATCACCATTCGGAGGGCGGCTCCTTTGATACTTCTAAAAAGGTTGTGAAGGTGTTTGGAGGTGTTTCTCCCTATTCGTTCCAGTATGACTTTATCAGGATCAAGGGAAGGGGAGGAAAGATATCATCTTCAAGCGGTGAGGTTGTGGATCTCGGTGATGTGCTTGAGGTGTATCAGCCGGAGATTGTTCGCTACCTCTTTGCCGGTACCCGTCCCAATTCTGAATTTGCGATTTCCTTTGATCTTGATGTGCTGAAAATCTATGAAGATTACGACACCTGTGAGCGGATCTATTACGGAGAACACCAGGTTGGCGAGAAAAAGCGTGCTAAGGAAGAAAGAATCTATGAGCTTTCCCAGGTTGATGCACCTTCACAGGAGATGCCTTATCAGGTACCGTTTCGTCATCTGTGCAATCTTCTGCAGTTTCATGGAAAGGATATCTCCCAGGTGCTGGAAACCCTTCCGGGTGTTTCAGAATCCCAGTTGAAGAGGCTTGAGGACCGCTGCAGATGTGCCCTGAACTGGCTTGAGCAGTATGCTCCAGATGAGTTCAGGTTTTCCTTGAGGAGCGTATCCGATGGACCGACGGACCTGGATGATCTGCAGAGAGGAGCAGTTAAGAATCTTGCAGAGGTTGTGAGAAATCTTGATTCCTATGATGAGAAGGAGCTTTCCACTGCCGTTTATGATGCTGCACGGGATGCGGGCTGTGAGCCCAAGGACCTCTTTTCTGCCTGCTACCGCATTCTGATCGGCAAGGAGAAGGGCCCTAGGCTTGCAAACTTTATTAAGACCTGCGGCAGGGAGAAGGTGCTTCCCCTGCTTGAACTGAATGCTCAGTAGATAATTCTGTTTACTATTGCACTGTTCTTTCTCCATTTTCGCTGGACCTTTACCCTGAGGTCCAGCGAAATGGCATAGGGAAACAGTTTAGCAAGTTCCTTCTGGGAAGATACCCTCACTGCCTGGATCATGGTTCCCTTTTTCCCTACGATGATACCCTTCTGGGATTCCTTTTCAACATGGATGAATGCACGGATCCAGAGCCTTCCGGCAGATTCATCAGTCTCGATATCAGATATTTCTACGTAGACTGCGTGGGGCACTTCCTGGCTTACCCGGTTTATTACCTGCTCCCTGATAATCTCAGATATTCTGAACTCCGGCGGCTGGTCGGTGTAGTAATCCTCCGGATATAACGCTTCTCCCTCAGGGGCTTCTGCAAACATCACATCAAGAAGCTCATCAAGACCTGCTTTGGTAACCGCTGAAACGGTAATTCGCGGGATGTCACCCAGCTGTTCTTTAATAATGGAGCTGTTTCTCTTAGGTTTCGCATGGGGATGATCACTTTTATTCATCACCGCTATTACCGAAGTATTGGATAGCTTTAGAATATCAAGTATTGCCTGTTCCTCTTCACCCGGTTCTCTGGTGCTGTCTGTGACATAGAGTATCAGGTCAGAATCCTTGAGGCTATCTACTGCCACTCTCTGAAGGTGTAGATTAAATTGTTTTTCTGAGTTATGATACCCCGGTGTGTCGATGAAAAGCAGCTGTCCCCGTGAATCGTTATAGATTCCGCGTACGGCATTACGGGTTGTCTGGGGAGACGGTGAGATGATTGCGATCTTTTGACCGCAAAGTGCATTCATCAGGGATGATTTTCCTGCTGAAGGTCTGCCGATGATGGACACAACTGCGCTTTTCATACCATGATTCTACAGATTTTTTTGTCTTTAAGGAAGATGAGAAGGAAGGGGCAATGAAATATACTCGGGCTACTGTAGGAGCTGTAATTACCAGAGGAGATGAGATACTTCTGGCAAAGCGGGGCCATGAGCCCTTTGAGGGGAAGTGGTGCATTCCCGGCGGGCACATTGAATTTGGAGAGCATCCGGTGGATGCAGTAAAAAGGGAAGTACTGGAGGAAACCGGCCTTACTCTTGAGGGCTGCAGGTTTTTCAACGTATACAGCGAGTACTATGAGCATCTGCAGTGGCATGCGGTGGCTCTGATCTATGAAGGAAATGGGAGCGGTTTGCTGATACCACAGGAGGGAGAGGTCTCAGAACTGCGGTATGTGCCATTTGATCAGGCACTCAAGTTTGATCTTGCCTTTAACCACATTGACATTATCAGGGATTATGTCAAAAAAGCAGAAAAAGGCGGTGAATTAGTTAACTAAATGGGGATGAGAGGTGGTGTTTCTCATTATCCTACATAAGAATAACAGGATTCCATTTGACACATACTGCATTAAATGTGTACCATAGTTGAATATGGAAGTATGCAAAATACATAATGTTTTAGGAGGGTATTGCATGAAAAAGCTATTCGTATTTTTTACCATTTTCCTGCTGATTACCGGGTTTGCGTTTGCAAGAGGTGCGCAGGAAGTGGAGATCATCGACATTGAAGAAGAGGAAGAAGTCGATGAATTCGAGGGAATTACCGCTGTTGTACACGACGGCTGGGAACAGGGAAGGCAGTGAGGCAGGTTCATCATTTCCAGCTTTGGTTCTGATCCCCGGTCCTTCAGCACCATCGTTGCTGCTGAAACTTCAACAACCGATGTAACCAATAGGCTGTACACCGGTCTTGTTCGCAGGAATCAGATGACTTTGGAATGGGAAAAAGCACTGGCTGAAAGCTATGTGATTTCTGATGACCAGAAGTCAATTACCTACACCCTGCCCGAAAACCTGAAGTGGTCTGACGGTGAACCTCTTACCGCACGGGATTTCGTCGATGCGGTAAATATGATTTACCTTGATGAAGATGTTCAGACTAACAGCAGAAGCGGTCTGATGCCCGGAGGAATTGCTACTGAATGGGAAAAGATAGATGAACTTACACTGAAGGTTACATTCCCATTTGTGTATGCAGGGATTTTTAATGCAACCGCAGTAGCGCCCCTTCCCATGCACATTCTTGAGCCGATCATTGAAGAAGAAGGAGCGGCAGCGCTTAATGCTTTCTGGGGTGTGGACACCGATGTTCAATCCGTTGTTGGAAACGGTCCCTTCGTGCTTGACAGCTATACACCGGGACAGCGGGTGGTTCTTAAGAGAAATCCCTACTACTTTGAAAAAGATGAGTGGGGAGTGCAGCTTCCCTACGTTGATGAGTTTGTTATTGAATTCGTTCCTGACATGGACACCCAGCTGCAGCGGTTCCTGGCAGGAGATCATGACTATCTTGCACTGTCGGGAGACCAGGTTGCACTGGCCCTTGACCGCGCAGAAGATGTGGGATTTACCCTCTACAGCGTAGGTCCTGCTGCATCAAGCCAGTTTATTACCTTCAACCAGAATCCGAACAGCCCTGCGCTGCAGGATTCCCCGAAGCTTGAATGGCTTTCCAATAGGACCTTCAGACAGGCTATGGCGCATCTTATTGACCGTGATACCATGGTCGACAGCATCGTCTACGGATACGGGTACCCCCAGTATTCATTCATACCGGTGTATTCACCTTACTACTATGAAGGATCCCCTGACTTTGCATTCCCCTATGATCCTGAAACCGCAAAGGACATGCTTGACAGCATCGGCTATGTGGACCAGAACGGAGACGGGTGGAGACAGGACCCTGACGGCAACAAGATTTCCCTGAACCTGAGAACTAATGCGGGCAACCGCGTTCGTGAGCAGATGGGTGAACTGTTTGCCCAGGATGCAGCTGAAGTCGGCATAGAGATCGTTTTTCAGCCGGAGGACTTCAATGTTATGGTCGGCAGACTGTTAAGCTCCTTTGACTGGGAGCTGATCCTTATCGGTCTGACCGGTTCTGTGGATCCCATCAGCGGAGCGAATGTCTATCCTTCACGGGGCAACCTGCATATGATTGAGCCGCTGCAGGAAAGTCCGAGACGGGAATGGGAAGCTCGCGTTGATGAGCTGTGGGACTATGCCAACAACACCACCGATGAGGCTCAGAGAATCAGGGGCTATGAAGAGATGCAGAAGATCTGGATCGAAGAGGTGCCCTGGGTATTTACCATTAACGCTGCGGTGATTCACGGCTATAAGGACGATTGGGGGAATATCTATCCCCATCCTGTTGCTGACAACGACTTCTTCGGTATCATTCACCGAATTTACCAGAAGTAAACGTCCGCAGAATCTTAGACACTACTTTCCATCCTGCAGTATGTGCTGCAGGATGGGACTATCCTTTTAAGGACGTAATCAGATGCAGTCTATGCGAACATTCAACTGGAAACTGACGTTTGTCTTTGATCTAATTCTCTGGGCAGTATTTGTCTTTGTCAGCGGGCTGGGCCCTGTTTCGGGACTTTTTGTCACAGAGGTAGTCATGTGGCTGGTGAGACTGATATGGATAAGTCCGATGATGCTTAAGTTCATCATCAGGAGGCTTATCCATATGATTCCCATCGTGCTGGCCGTTGTTGCTATCGGTTTCGGTTTGATCCAGCTTGCCCCTGGAGATGCCTTTACTCTGATGTCCCTTGATCCGAGCATCAGACCTCAGGATATTGAAAACTTCCGGACCCAGTTCGGTCTGGATCAGCCGTGGTATGTGCAGTTTGTGCGGTATATCTGGAACGCTCTGCGAGGTGATTTCGGATACTCCCTGACGATGAAGGCCCCTGTATTTACCCTGGTAAGTCAGCGGGCGGCAAACACCATCCTGCTTTCTCTTACCTCCCTGGCGCTTGCCTGGGGGCTCAGCATTCCCTTCGGCATCATTGCTGCGAAGAACCAGTATAACCTCAAGGATCAGTCGATATCATTTTTTGCCTTTTTCGGGCTGGCTATCCCGAACTTCTTTCTTGCTTTTCTGCTGATCTATTTGATTTCAGTGCTTGGCATCAGGTGGCTTCCCCTCGGAGGCATGACCAGCATTGATCATGTGTCAATGTCAAGGATCGGCCAGATTCTTGATATCGGACGACATTTAATTCTCCCTGCAATTGTGATCGGCACGTCCCAAATGGCGCAGCTGACCCGTTATATGCGGGGGAACATGCTGGAAATATTGGGCCAGCAGTATATTGTTACAGCACGGGCGAAGGGACAGACGGAAAGCAAGGTGGTCTACCGGCATGCACTGAGAAATGCCATTAACCCGATGATTACCATTCTCGGGTTTCAGCTTGGTGCGGTCATGTCAGGGGCAGCTCTCGTAGAAAATGTACTGGCATGGCCCGGTCTGGGAAGGCTGATCCTGCAGTCCCTGCTGGAACGGGATATCTACATGGTGACCGGAAGCATCATCTACGGAGTGATACTTCTTGTAATAGGAAATCTGATTGCCGATATTCTGCTGGCAGTCGTTGATCCTCGGATACGGGTGAGCTGATGATTGAACAAAAAGAAATTGATCAAAAACAGAATGATATCGATATCGACGCCGTTTCGATGGATGCCCGGGAGGGGCTTTCCGATGAGGGGCAGTCATTGTGGTCGGTGTACCTCATGAGATTCAGGAAGCATAATCTTGGTAAAGTAGGACTGGTCATTCTGGTGCTGCTGTACCTTGGAGCTCTGTTTGCCGATGTAATCTCACCGTTCTCCATGACCTGGACTGACAGGACAAAATCATATCATCCGCCGACATCCATCGTATGGTTCCAGGACGGATCATTCAAGCCCTTTGTCTATGAACAGAGGGTTGTCAGTGTTGCCCGAAGACAGTACAGCCCAGTTCCAATGAGAACCCTTCGGGTAATTACCATTGAGACGACAGCAGGAAGAACACCGAGAAGGGTGCTTTCGTTTGCCCAAAGCGAGGAGGAGCGGAAGGCAGAAATAATTGAGGGTGTGCAGCGGTACTATCGGGTCGCTGCTGATGATCCGATGCTGGCTGTGCTTGCAGATGAAATCAATGCGATTGAGCAGCTGGGAAATGTGGATGAGCATCGCAGAATAGTTCTGGGAACTCGGACTGTTGAAGGGGTGGAGCAGGACATAGAGGTATGGCTTGCTAAGGGGAATAAGAACTACCTGAAATTCTTTGGCGAGGGAATACCCTATTCATTTCTGGGAATGTTTACCACAAGCCGTCATCTGTTCACCTCCCCGACCGGGGGATTTTTTCTCATGGGAACTGACCAGCTTGGCCGTGACCTTTATTCCAGACTTCTCCACGGAAGCAGGCTTTCTTTGTCAGTGGGGGTCCTTGGAGCTGCGCTTACCTTCTTTATCGGGATAATTATTGGAGGTCTTGCAGGCTATTTCGGCGGAATTGTTGATACTATTCTCATGCGTCTAACTGAAATTGTCATAGCCTTTCCCTCGTTGTACCTGCTCTTTGCGCTTCGGTCCAGCTTTCCTCCGGGTCTGACTTCTACCCAGGTGTATATGCTTATTATTATCATATTATCGCTGGTGGGCTGGGCGACCCTTGCGAGGATTATCAGGGGGATGGTGCTGTCCATCAAGACTGAAGATTATGTGCTCAGTGCACGCACCATGGGGCTTTCACACTGGAAGATACTCACCCGGCATATTCTGCCCAACACATTTTCCTTTTCCATTATCCAGGTGACCCTGGCTATCCCGGGATATATCCTCGGTGAGTCGGCTCTCAGCCTCCTTGGACTGGGCATCACTGAACCCCAGGCTTCCTGGGGCTTGATGCTGTCGGTAGCAAGAAGCACCCGGGTGATACAGGACTTCCCGTGGGTGCTGGCCCCGGGATTTGCAATTTTCCTGGCGATACTAGCCTGGAACTTCTTCGGCGATGGTGTACGGGACTCTGTGGACCCCCGCAGCAAGCATTAACATAACTGATGGGAGATGGTATGAGCAAGGCACTGCTTGAAATAAAGAACCTTCGAACCTATTTTCATATGCATGGATACACCGTACGGGCTGTTGACGGAGTTGATCTTGCTGTTATGGAAGGGGAAAACGTAGGGATTGTCGGAGAGTCAGGGTGCGGAAAGAGCCAGACGGCAATGTCGATCATGCGGCTGGTTCCCGATCCTCCCGGAGAGATCGTGGATGGAGAAATCCTGCTGAAGGGAAAAAACCTGCTCAAACTGAAGGAGGAGCAGATGCGGAAAATCAGAGGAAATGATATTTCCATGATTTTCCAGGAACCCATGACTTCCCTGAATCCCGTATTCACCATCGGCTACCAGATCTCAGAAGGGCTGCTTCTCCATCGGGATATGTCTAAGGGTGAAGCACTGGCTGAAAGTGTCAGGCTTCTGAAGATGGTGGGAATCAGCGATCCTGAAGAGCGGGTGAAGGAATATCCCTTCCAGCTTTCAGGCGGTCTGCGCCAGCGTGTTATGATTGCCATGGCCATGGCCTGTGAGCCTTCAGTGATGATAGCAGATGAGCCTACCACGGCACTTGATGTTTCCATCCAGGCACAGATTCTGCGGCTCATGAGGCAGCTTCAGGAGTCGAAGAATACCGCAACCATGTTTATTACCCATGACCTTGCGGTTATTGCAAGCTTCACCCAGCGGGTTATGGTAATGTACGCCGGAGTGGTAGTTGAGATGGCCTCGGTGGGCGACATCTTCAAGCAGCCCCTTCATCCTTATACCCAGGGACTTCTGAGCTCCATCCCGGTTCTAGGGGAGAGCAAGTATGCGGAAGACGGGTCCAGGAAGACACTGTACACCATACCTGGAAGTCTCCCCGATCCGAAACGGACAATCCAGGGATGCCGGTTTACCAGCAGATGCAGCAAGGTAATGAAGAAATGCTATGAAGCTGAACCTGAACTGGTCTTTACAGAAAAGAACCATCAGGTACGATGCTTTCTGTATAATGACCAAGTGCGCTCAACACCTTCCCATCTGGATGTATCATCCAGCAGGAAGTCCCGGAGCAGGAAAAAGAAAAAGGGAAAAGTTCGTGGATAATCAACTATTGGCAGTACGGAATCTGAAGAAATATTTTCCGGTGAAGGCCGGTCCCTTCTCAGGGAAGTCACTAATCCTCAAGGCGGTGGACGGCATCAACATGGATGTTGCCCGCGGTGAGACGATCGGACTGGTGGGTGAATCAGGATGCGGTAAGACGACTGCCGGCAGATGCATCCTTAGGCTCTATGAACCTGAAGAGGGAAGAATATTTCTTGATCCCCAGAAGCATGCTGGAGTTATCAGCAGGGTTGAGGAGCTTGATTCCCTCCGGCTTGAAAAGCAGGCACTGATTGACCAGATGCAGAGAGACCTCAGCGGTCCGAAGACACTGAGGAAGGAGCTTCGGGAACTGACTAAGGAAGTCAGGGAGCTGCGGCTCAAGGCAAACGGGCTGGCAAAGAATACCGATATTCTCAGTATGGGCAGGGAACAGATGAGCATTGCCCGCAGAAGAATCCAGATGGTGTTTCAGGACCCCTGGGCATCCCTGAATCCGATGATGCTGGTAAAGGATCTCGTCGGAGAGGGGCCGAAGGAGTTCGGCACCCATAAGGGAGCAGCCCTGGAGAAGTGGGTCTTTGAGCTTCTCGATAAAGTCGGCCTGCCTCGTGCCGCAGCCAACAGATATCCTCACGAGTTTTCGGGGGGGCAGCGGCAGAGAATAGGCATTGCCCGGGCCCTCAGTCTTACCCCAAGTCTGATTGTCTGTGATGAACCGGTGAGTGCCCTTGATGTATCAATCCAGGCCCAGGTTATCAACCTGCTCATTGAACTGCAGGATGATTTTGATCTGACCTATATTTTTATTGCCCATGATCTCAGCGTGGTGCAGTATGTGTCTGACCGTGTTGCGGTCATGTACCTTGGGAAAATGGTTGAAAATGCCAAGGCAAGCCAGCTGTACAAAAACCCCAGACATCCCTATACCATCAGTCTGCTTTCATCTGTTCCAGTTGCTGATCCCGAACACAAGGCCGAAGAGATAATCCTTGAGGGAGATGTCCCCAGTCCGGTAAATCCTCCTCCTGGATGTTCGTTTCATCCAAGGTGCCGATATGCGGTGGACATGTGCCGAAAAGAAACACCCGAGCTAGGACGTGACAAGGACGGACATGTAATATCCTGCCATAATCCGCCCAACGGCTAGCATATGGTATCAGTACGTTCACGATATGTGCTTCAGATAAAACAGCCCAACTGTCCGCGGTTAGTCTTCAGCCCTCTGCGAAGGGGGATATTTCTTGGAGCTGCCGCACTGCTGACTGTTTCACTTATCTCAGGACTTTCAGCAGATCCTCACTCCTTTGCTGAGAGGCCCGGGGGAACCCTCTTTTTTCTGCTGCTGATATGTGTATCAACAGGTATTGGTGTCCACAGCAGAAAATGGGAATTTGCTATTGATGAACGGGTAATACGGTACCAGAGAGGCATCATCGGATTGCCTGTAAAGACCACGAAGTATTCTCTTGATGACCTTGAGGGGGTGCAGGTTGAGGCAGTCCGGCTTCTGTCTGAATCCTTCTCACCGAGAAATAAAGATTCCCGTTCCTTCTTTGAGCGCCGGAAGCTCTATTTTAAGCTGGTCCTGGTTGCTGCTGAAAAGCGGGTGTATATTGACGACGGCACCGACGGAGATCACATGCAGCAGATCGGAAGCGCCCTTGCGGGTATTCTCAGGGTGCCCTATCTATTTGTCGAGCTCTGAGCAGTCTGCGGTGCTCAGCAGGTCTTCCTTTGCCGCATCAAGCAGGTCGCAGAGAATCTTCGTGTTCACCTGGTAGTAAATCTTGTTCTGCTCACCGATTTCAAAGGTCAGCAGCCCCGCTGAAAGCAGCTTATTTATGTGATATGACATAGTCGCAGAGGTGAGCTTGAAGTGCTTCGCAAGTTCGTTGCTGTACCAGGTCTTCTGTGTGATCAGCCTCAGGATTTCCACCCGTTTCGGGTCAGACAGGGTTGAAAAGAGCAGGGCGGTTTTGGCCTTTCTGTCAATCTCTTCGAGCAGCAGTTCTCTCCGAAAACCGTACCAGAAGAGCTTCTCCCGTATAGAAATGGTAAATCCCCGGTCATAGCAGTAGGTTCCAAAAATCTTCAGGTCCCTGGTGGAATGGAGTACCGTCTTGTAATGGCCCACGGTAAGTGCATTCAGGTATACATCGGGATCATCGTCAAGCTTCTTCTGGGATTTTTCAAACGTCGCCTGAAGCTGTTCGCTGATACGCTGCTGCCTGGGAATGAAGAAATCATGATGGAATCTTCGGTATACACCGGTTATCCTGGTCTTCCATTCGTCAGGCTCCTTGAGCAGCTGAGCAATATTCTTATCTTCACCCCGCACCTCACTGAAGAAGTGCTTCTCCACAGAGGTCCGTATCATTTTCTGGGTAATCTTTTCCAGCGGCACAGCATCAAGCTTGATAATCTTCAGGTACAGGCTCCTGAATTCATCGGATGACATGGCATCAAGATAATCCAGAAGCTCCTCGGTTGTCCGGGCCTTTTTCCGCTCAATGAGGAAGAACAGAAACCAGTTGTTGATCTGGGTCTTTGAGAACAGCATCTCCATATCATTGCGGAGGAACGTGGAAATCTCTCCGTCAATTTCCTTCATCCACTGATGAATCGTGGGATCCATGGAGATTGCCAAGGGCTCATCTTCCTTTTTTAGATAGCTGTGGATGTAGGTTGAGAAGAGGCCTAATGCTTCCAGGGCCAAGGATGTATGTATCTTCATAGGAGGAGTATAGCATAGATAAAATTCTATGACTAGGGGTTAGAAATGCATCAAAAAAAATAATTAGATAATATTCTAATAATAGTATTGACAATATTAGAAATATATCTTATATATATAATATACAAGTTAGAAATGATTCTAACTAAATTATTAGAATAAATTCGGCATTGCCGGGGAGGACAATATGTGTATGGAAAATCAAATGATGAATGAATTGGCCAGGCAGAAAAGCAGGAATTTTTTGGTAGAGGCTGATGAGCAGAGACGGGCAGGGGTCCAGGAAAGTACCAAGAGGCCGATGGCTCTTTTAGCTGCGGTTGCTCAGATCTTCGGGCTGGGGAAGTAGGAACAGAAAGAGTATAAATGTCGGCAGTGCAGCTGCCGAACTGCTTGATGCTTTCTTCTCCTTCTTTCCCTCCTCCCTTAGACCCTCGGCGGATTGTGTAATCCTGAAACCATAAAAAAACTCGCCTGCTTCAGTAATGACGGATGTCAGAACCGATGCAGTTCGGCTGACTCTCCTTCGATCTGGAGGACTGGTATGTCTTATGAGTTCATGCTCTTTGAAGAGCCCGCACGGGAAAAACACAGAGAATATATTCGAGATGCAGAACGAATGCGCTTTTCTGCAAAACATCGGGTAAAGAAGGGAAAGCTTTTTCACCTGATATCCCTTTTTGCATATATAGCTGGCAGGCGGCAGTAACTGCTGCCTGCAGCCCTTTTCTCCAAGGGAAAATGTCAGTATACTGTGTCTATAAGCACATATGTGAGGAGAGCCCATGGCTGAACAGGATAACAAAGAAAAGAACAGGCCCGATGTACTGACAGAAAAAATGCTTGAAACCCGATCTGTACTGATATCAGGGGAGATACATAAGGAGCTGGCAGAACGTGCGGTGAAGCAGCTGCTGCTGCTTGATGCATTTGGTGATGAACCGATTAAGATCTATATTGACTCCCCCGGGGGAGATGCGGATGCGGGATTTGCCGTATATGACATCATCAGGTACATAACTCCGAAGGTGTACACCATCGGGATGGGTCTGGTGGCAAGCGCCGCTTCGGTAATACTGCTTGCAGCACCCAAGGAACGAAGGTTTGGGCTTCCTAATTCGAACTATCTGATTCATCAGCCCTTAAGTGGAATCAGGGGAGTTGCCACTGAGATTGAAATCCATGCCCGGCAGCTTGAAAAGTACCGAATAAAAATAAATGAGCTCATCAGCAGCGAGTCCGGGCAGCCCTATGAGAAGGTTGAAAGGGATACAGACCGGGACTGCTGGCTGGATGCACGGGAAGCGGTGGAGTACGGACTGATTTCCCAAATAGTAACAAAGAAATCTAATTTAGACATATAGACCCCTAAAATGTCAAAAAACATCCCTAACTTTAATCGGTTGGGTATTTTTTTTATTGTCACATATGTTCCATAATGATAGTATTGTGGAAATTGTGATCGGGGGGGGCTGATGACTGGAAAACACTGCGGGCAGGAAATACTGGAAATTGCCCGGCTTTATTATGTGGAAGGAAAACAGCAGGCGGAAATTGCCCAGATCTTTGATATCTCCCGGAGCCAAGTTTCAAAACTGCTGAAACGTGGACGTGACGAAGGGATCATTCACCTTCATCTCCAGGATTCTGATGTTCCAGCGAAAGATATTGAACAGCAGCTCAAAAGCATCTTCGCCCTGCAGCGGGTGATCATTGCATCAGACGGGAGTCCTGATGTGAAGCATGCCGATACCGGGTCCAGGGTTGGTGCGAAGGCAGCTCAGTTTCTTGCTGAGAAGCTTCGTGACGGACTGCGGATAGGAATCGAATGGGGCACTTCTCTGTACTACATTGTCCAGCATCTGAGGGTTCAGCGGACCTATGATGTTGAGGTCTTTCAGATGCACGGGGTGATTGATTCACCGTACCTTGACATTGAGGGGTTTGTTCTTGCCCGGAGACTTGCAAAAATTCTTGGCGGGAAAGCCAGGCTTATTCAGGCGCCCATGCTGGTGGCCGGAAAGGAGCTTAGGGACCTGCTGGTTTCTGAGAAGAAGATCGCCGATTCCCTGGCGGGAGCAAGGAATGTTGACATTGCCTTTGTCGGCATCGGTTCAAATGAACAGGGAGATAATGAGCTGGCAAAGGCGGGATACCTTTCCCGGGAGGAATCCCTTGCAGTGAAGGAGCAGGGAGGAAGTGCAACCCTCAGCGGCTGGTTTATCGGGCGTGACGGCAGTGTGATGGACCACAGTGTTCATGACCGGTTTATCGGTGTGCATCCCGAAGCATTCAAGGACATTCCCCAGGTAGCTGCCGTGGCATACGGAAAACAGAAGGTGGATGCGATTATCAGCGCTCTGAACGGAGGATATATCGACGTGCTGGTAACCGATATATCCACTGCCCTGGGCATCATTTCTGAAGTGGAACGGTCATGCCGGGTCAGGCAGATTCCGGCGGATGCCTTAAAGACCATGTATGTCCGGATGCTGAGGACCCGGCTTCTGGACAGCCGCCTTGAGCAGCTGTTTGCAGAAAAACAGATGTACGGTACAACCCATCTCTCCATCGGGCAGGAAGCTTCCAGCGTGGTGCCCGGATGTGCCCTGGAGGACCAGGACCTGGTGTTCGGGACCCATAGAGGGCATGGACACTCCATCGGCAAGGGGCTGGACAGTGTTTCCTTTATGGCAGAATTGTTCGGAAGAAAGACCGGCTGCGCAGGAGGCCGGGGAGGTTCCATGCACCTTGTTGATGCCTCCAAGGGAATCATGGGTATGAACGGTGTTGTGGCAGGGGCTCTCCCTGCAGCTGCAGGTGCCGCACTTTCTTCAAAGATGCTTGACCAGGACCGGTGCACTGCGGTGTTCCTCGGGGACGGAGCAACAAATGAAGGAGCCTTCCACGAAGCTATGAACCTTGCGTCAGTTTGGAAGCTTCCGGTGATCT
>PWNW01000032.1 GCA_003557605.1 Spirochaetaceae bacterium | reverse complement strand
GGACGCTCTCTGTCGGGACTCGGCTTTCCCGGTCTGGTAAGGGTGCCCCGGTATTCCCTGATTTCTTCAGGGGAGAGGGAATCCACATAAGCCTTTCCCTTCTGAATCAGCAGCTCCGCGATGTCATAAAGGTGCTGGAAATAGTCAGAGGCAAAGTAGAGATGCTTCCCCCAGTCAAAGCCGAGCCATCTCACATCCTCCTGGATGGACTCAATATACTCCATCTCCTCTTTCTCCGGATTCGTGTCGTCGAACCGGAGATGGCATCTCCCCTGAAACTTCTCTGCAAGGGAGAAGTTGAGGCATATGGACTTTGCATGTCCGATATGCAGGTACCCGTTGGGTTCGGGGGGGAACCTGGTGATGATTTCCGTGTGCTTTCCTGAAGCGAGGTCATCTTCTATGATTCGTTCAATAAAATTGCGTGATGTCTCTGCCATGCTTGCCCTCTGTCGTTCTTTCCGGTAATGTAGCAGCATAGTATCATAAAGATGCTCTTTGTTCCAATACAGGGATCGCAAAGAGCGGAATTCGAAAGGACCGATATGAAATCCCAGGAACAGCACCGCAGAGGACTTGTGCAGGTGACCGTAGGCTACCTGATTTGGGGACTGCTGCCGATGTTTTGGAAAGCCCTATCCCATGTCAGCTCATTTGAGCTGCTGATGCACAGAATACTCTGGTGTGCTCTCTGGTCCATGCTTTTTTTTGCCCTGCAGAAGAAGAACCCCTTTGCAATACTGAAACATACCTGGAGGTCCTCCCGTCCCTTACTGCTGCTCGGCAGCTCTTTGGTGGTGGCGGTCAACTGGCTCTCATACATCTATGCGGTGACAAGCGGACAGCTCATCCAGGCAAGTCTGGGGTACTATCTCTGTCCTATTCTCATTGTGCTGCTCGGGGTGGCAGTATTCCGGGAGACCATGACGGGGCTGCAGAAGCTTGCCCTGGTGTTCTGCATCTTCGGGGTTATCTATGCAACCCTTCAGGCCGGAGGATTCCCCTGGCTCTCGGTGCTCATCGGAGGCACCTTTGCGCTTTACGGGACCATGAAAAAATTCATCGGCGCCCAGGGTGTTGCAGCCCTGCTGAGCGATACGGCGGTGCTGTCCCCTGCGGTGATCATCGTGATGATTGTCATGGGCCATTCCGGGGATGCAATGTTTCTTTTCCACAGCTTTGGTACAGATATACTGCTGGTGCTGGCAGGACTTGCAACACTTCTTCCGCTGATGCTCTTCATCCAGGGGACTATTTCCATTCCCTATAAGACCGTGGGATTTCTGCAGTTCATTACCCCCACCATGGCATTTTTCCTGGGGGTTATTGTATATCGGGAACCCTTCAGCATTCACCAGGGAATCACCTTTCTGCTGATAATTATCGGGGTGATCTGCTATGTAATCAGTCTCCTCAAGCGCCCGAGGCGCGGAGAGATGCCGGTATGAACAGCTGGAAACCCATGCTGCGCAGGCTGCTGACCCTGGCGCTTCCAATCATGGGAGCAAGCTTTCTGCAGACCCTCTACAACCTTGCCGATACGTTTTTTTTGGGTCGTCTGGGACGTGAAGCGGTATCAGCGCCCTCTATCGCATTTAACATCATCATGTTCCTGGTAGTCTTTGGTGTGGGATTTGCCATGGCCGCCACTACCCTGATTTCACAGGCAAAGGGTAAGGGAGATCAGGAGCGGATCAACTTTTATGCAAGCCAGATCTTTACGGTTTCCATCGTGATGTCCTTGCTTATTGCCGTTGCCGGTCAGGTGTTCACTCCGGCCCTGCTTCGGCTGATGCAGGTCCCGGATGATGTGTTTCCCTATGTACAGACCTACCTCCGGGTGATTTTTTTCGGCATGCCCTTCATGTTTATTTCATTCATCTTTCGGGGCATCCTTCAGGGAATTGGCAACAGCATGACTCCGTTCCGAATACAGCTGGTGACTATAGTGCTGAATATAATCATAGATCCAATTGTCATTTTCGGTTTCGGTCCTATTCCTGCCCTCGGGGTTGCAGGTGCAGCGGGAGCAACTATTTTCTGCCGCATGCTTGAATCCGCAGTGGCGGTGTACCTGTTAACTACAGGAAGAAAGGGAGTAAAAATCCATCGGAGGATGCTGAAACCCGACAAGGATGCGGTTCTGCTGCTGGCTAGAATCGGCATGCCAACTGCCATTGGACAGGGATTCTCCTCTTTAGGGTTTATCGTGCTGCAGGGGGTGGTCAATACTCTCGGTGCGGTGGTCATCGCGGCTTTCAGCATTGCAGGACGAATCATCATGGTATTCAATATGCCCGCCATGGGACTTGGGCAAGCTGCAGCAGTGCTGGTGGGACAAAGCCTTGGTGCGAAGAGACCTGACCAGGCAAAGCAGGTAATTTCCATCAGTCTGGTGCTCATTATCATATTCATGGGTTTCGGCATGACTCTCACCTTTTTCTACGGTCAGGTACTCACTGGGCTGTTTATCGATGACCCTGAAGTGACCGCCATGGGCGGAGATCTCTTCCGCATTGTTTCCATCGGCGTGGTGTTTTTCTCCGTGTTCATGGTGCTCAACGGCGCCTTTCAGGGAGGGGGAGACACAAAGCCGATTATGGTTATGAACATCCTCAGACTCTGGGGGTTTCGTGTTCCCCTGGCGTACGTATCAGTCATCATCCTCGGCTTCGGTGCCTCGGGGATCTGGTGGGCCATGCTTATTTCCAACTTCATATCGTCGGGGGTGTATTACATGCTCTACCGAAGTGAACGATGGATCGGCAAGATACAGCCTGATGAAATCTAAATGCTGTATTTTCTTTGACAAATATGCTATATTAGTATAATTAGTAGTGGTAGGCACATACGGAAAGGAGTGAGCCTGATGGCGGAAGCAAGGCGAAAAAACAAAAAACCATACTCCGTGGTCCGCATAATAAAGACATCTCTTCTGATAATACTCTTTTCTGCTGCAGGGTTCGGTATCTACCAGTGGACAAGCTACATAGAAGAGCGGCAGCAGCAGCGTCAGCTGCTGGAAGCTCAGAAAATTCTTGAACAGCGCAGGGTTTTGGCTGAACAGGCTGAAGCCGATGATTCTGTTCCTCCTTATGCATATGCTTCTTCCTTTCCTCTGGGTTCTCCTGATACCTTTGCCGGAAGATCGATCCCTACCATCGGCGAGTCCACTACGTCCGTGAGAAACCAGCTTCCCGGAGTTCTCAGCTATGAAGAGGAGAACATCTCCATATATGAACGGTTCAATCAGGCGGTGGTGAACATTACCACCGAAACATATCGTCTGAACTTTTTTCTTGAACCGATCCCGGAATCTGATACGGGATCGGGGACCATTATCGACCAGGACGGGCACGTGCTGACCAACTACCATGTAGTGCAGGATGCAAACCAGGTATATGTGACCCTTCATGACGGTTCGGTATTTGAGGGCAGGGTAATCGGCACCGACCGTGACAGCGACCTGGCGGTTGTGAAGTTTGATCCCGGCATGAAGGAGCTGACAGTCATTGAGTTTGCCAACGACGTGCAGCTCAGGGTCGGGCAGAAGGTGCTTGCCATCGGAAATCCCTTCGGCTATGACCGGACCCTTACCACCGGAATTATCTCAGGACTTGGGAGACCGATACGGACCAAGGAAAATTTAATTCTCACTGATATGATCCAGACAGATGCCTCAATCAACCCCGGCAATTCCGGCGGGCCTCTGCTGAATGCCCAAGGCAGAATGATCGGCATCAATACTTCAATTTACAGTCCCACCGGAGGCTCTGTCGGAATTGGCTTTGCTGTCCCTGTCAGCAAGGCCCTGCATGTGATTCCCCAGCTGATTGAACACGGAAGGGTGATTCGAGGATGGCTGGACATTACGCCGGTACAGCTTGACAACATGATTGTTGAGTATGCGAGCCTGCCGGTGACCCAGGGGCTTTTGGTATCCCAGGTAAAAAGCGGAGGACTGGCT
>PWNW01000196.1 GCA_003557605.1 Spirochaetaceae bacterium | reverse complement strand
TGATAGAATGCAGTATATGAACATGCATGATGCACAGGTGCTTGAGATGAGCAGGCCCAGGGGAGATTATGACTTGATTTCCATGGTGGTGATGTGGAAGGCAGAATATGCCCTTGGTGATATGATTCTTCCTCTTCAGCCCTTCTTTGATAATCCTGCCCTGGTGTATCCCGACTATGACTTTGATGATCTGGTGCCTGCATATGTGGAGGCCACCGGTATTGCCGGAGGCGAATTCATCTACAAAGACGGTCCCGGTGCACAGCTGTACGGACTTCCCTTCGGAGCTGAGACCAGTTTCATGATTTACCGGAAGGACCTGTTTGATCAGTACGGCGTCCAGGTTCCCGAGACCTATGATGAGCTGACTGAAGCTGCCCGCTTTTTTGCAGAAGAAGTTCCTGGTGTGTACGGACTCACCATGCGTGCCGCATCAGGACACCATGCAACCCATGCATGGCTGCTCCATGCATCTCCCTACGGAGCAACGGTATTTGATGAAAACTGGGAACCTGCATTCACTAGTCAGGAATCGATTGAGACTATTGAGTTCATGAAGAAGATGATCGAATACGGACCTCCGGGTATGGTAGGATTTACCCAGGATGAGGAATTTGCAGCATTTCTACAGGGTGATGCGGCAATTTATCTTGATGCAAGCGTATTTGCAGGGCCCGCAAAAAATCCTGATCAGTCAACAGTGTACGACAGCCTTGGATTTGCCCTTCATCCCAGTGCCCGGACTCCGCTTGCTGAGACCGGAGGATTTGGAATTGGAATCCCTGCAAATTCCAGCAACCCGGAAGCGGCGTTTCTGCTGATGCAGTATCTGACCCTTCCTGAGGTGGAACGGGAAATCGTTCTCGCAGGCGGAGCTCCCTTCAGGATGTCAACGGTACAGGATTCCAGTCTTTATGATGAGTATCCTGAATTTGAGGTTCTTGCTGAGCAGCTGAAATATGCGAATCCCGACTGGAGACCGATTATTCCTGAATGGGGTGAAATAAACAATCTGCTTGGTATTGCCATCAATCAGGCACTTACCGGTTCAAAGACCCCTGAACAGGCTATGCAGGATGTGTATGATCCAATCAGGCAGATCATGGTCCGCGGCGGATATCTTGACTGATAGGATTCAGTATTATTCGGTAGGGCGGGAGCTTATGTTCCCGCCTTCATTTTTAGGAGTTCAACAGTGAAAAAGAGTTTTGTTCCAGGAAGAAGAAACAGTGCTTATCTGTTTATGGCCCCGGCAGCTGCGGTGCTTCTTCTCATCCTTATGGTTCCAATATTCAACAGTATCCGCCTCAGTTTCTTTGACTGGTCAATGAGACAGCTGACGCAGGCTCCCACTTTCATTGGGTTTGAGAATTACCGCGAACTGTTTGCCAGTCAGAACTTCCGGGAAAGCATCAGGGTAACCATAACCTTCAGCCTCAGTGTCGTTACTATTGAGCTGCTGCTTGGTACAGTTCTGGCGCTGCTTCTGGAAGGAGAATTCAAGGGAATGCGGCTGTTTCGGACTCTCTATGTGCTTCCGATTATGATCGCCCCGGTGGTTGTCGGGATTATGTGGAGATTCATGTATCATCCCTCATACGGGAAAATCAACTATTTTCTCGGTCTGGCAGGAATTGGACCCTACGGCTGGCTGTCTAACCCGGACATTGCCCTAATATCTGTGATAATTGCTGATGTCTGGCAGTGGACCCCCTTTGTCTTTCTTCTGGTGCTTGCTGGACTGCAGGGAGTTCCGAAGGACATCATGGAAGCCTCAGTCGTGGACGGGGCAAATTATCCTCAGACGTTGATATATATTAAGCTGCCTTATATTGCGGCAGTACTCGGTCTTACAGCAGTGCTCAGACTGATAGATTCATTCAGGTCTCTTGTGGTCATATACAATATGACCGGAGGTGGGCCGGGGGTTTCCACGGAGGTCATGTCTATTCATTTGTTCAAGACTGCATTTACCAGTCAGCGGCTCGGACTTGCATCTGCAGTAGCAGTAGTTCTGCTGCTCACCATTGCACTTTTCGCATCCGTGCTGATATACAACAGCCTTAAAAAGGAAAGGAGATAGCCATGACTTTTCAGGTGAAAAAAAATCTGACCTTAACCATGAAATACATCATGATCCTTATTGGTGCCGCTCTGGTGCTGTTTCCGATATACGAGATGATTTCCACGTCCCTGAAACTTCCGGTTGATGCTTTCAGGCTTCCCCCGAAGTTATTTTTCGTACCGACCCTGACCAATTATCAGTCGGTACTTTTTGAGTCAAACTTTTTCCGGTTTTTTTCCAACAGCGCTGTCGTAGCAGTTTCATCAACTGCCTTCAGTGTAGGCCTGGGAGCTCTTGCTGCCTATTCGCTGGCCCGTTGGAATTTCGGCGGGAAAAAGACTGCTATAGCAGGAATCCTGCTGCTTCGGATGATCCCTGAAGTAATACTGGCAGTTCCGGTATTTGTGCTGTTCAATTCCTTTAGGTTTATTGACGGGAGGGTAGGGCTGATTCTTGTGTATACAGCTCTGAATCTTCCCTTTAATATCTGGGTGCTCCGCACCTTTATCATGGAGCTTCCCTATGAGCTGGAAGAGTCGGCAATTATTGACGGATGCACGGATTTCACTGTATTCAGAAAAATCGTTCTTCCCCTCATCGGTCCCGGTGTTGCAGTAGCCAGCATCTTTACCTTCCGGATTGCATGGAATGAGTTCATATTATCTCTGGTGCTGACCAATCGGTTCACCAGAACCCTTCCAGTAGCAGTTTCTCTCTATCTGACTGATACTGGTACGGAATGGGGAAAAATAACCGCAATAGCAACCATTATTGCTGTACCTGCCTTTATCTTTACTTTCACTGCTGCAAAGAGCTTAATTATGGGACTGACTGCAGGAGCGGTAAAAGGCTGATCTACTAAGGTATTTCAGTTCAAAATACCCCTTTTCATATGCATGAGAAGGGGTATTTCTTTGCATGAAAATGTAAACAAATCCTTTCAGCAGCTGATGCAGATAGACAAAAAAAACAGGCCCTGAAGCGGGCCTGTTTGGTTTTATAGAAATGACGTGTAGGGCAAATCGTGATCACCGGTGAAGGCGTCTTCAAACCCTCTTGGGTAGTGGTATATGAGCTTGTCTTTATCGGCGGGGTAGGTGAACTTGCCTCCCACCTGCCAGAGAAACGGCTTGAAGCGGTACTGAAGAACATCCTTCTTCATTTCCCACAGCTGCATAATCTCCTTTGGATCAGCATGAAAGTTTGACCAGATGTCATAATGGATCGGCACTACTACCCGAGTGTTCAGCGCCTCAGCCATTCGGAGGATGTCAACAGAGGGCATTTTATCGGTGATGCCCCGGGGATTCTCTCCAAATGAACCAAGGGCAACGTCCACCTCAAAATCATTGCCGTGCTTGGCATAATAGTTTGAATAATGAGAGTCTCCGCTGTGGTATACCGTTCCTCCCGGTGTCTTCACCAGGTAGTTTACTGCCCGTTCGTCCAGGTTCTGGGGCATCTGGTTTTTCAGCGCTTCCTCTTCCGGTGCAGTGATCTGCGCAGTGCGGTCAAAGGAATCAAGTGCAATGATTTCCATATCACCGATCTGCACTGAATCGCCCGGCCGCATAACAATACATCGGTTCTTTGGAACACCCCAGGATATCCAGAGATCACAGCAAGCCTGGGGGCCGATAAAGGGAACTGAACTGCTGCAGTTCTGCATCACCGCAGCAGCAAAATTCACGTCTATATGATCGCCATGGTCATGGGTTGACAGCACGGCGTCAATTTCTTTTACTGCAAAGGGATCAAGCACAAAGGGAGCAATCCTGAGATTCGGCTGCAGCTTTTTCACCCCCGCCATACGCTGCATCTGATGGTTTTTTTTCATCAGCTGGTTCTTCTTTGTCCTTTTTCCGCTTCCTACCCAGAAATCAATGGAAATATTTGTGCTGCCTTCAGACTTGAGCCAGATACCGGTGCATCCGAGCCACCACATGGTAAAAGACCCCGGCGCAACTTGTTCCTGCTCAATTTCTTCATTCAGCCAGGTTCCCCATTCGGGGAAGGTGCTTAGAATCCAGGATTCTCTGGTGATTTCATCAATCTTAGCCATACTGCTTTACTCCTTGTTCTTCTCTGCTTGCATATCCTTTTGGATCCATCTGCTGAAGGATCCATTGCTTTGCTGAACGAATATCTCCAATGGGGTCCGAAGAGGTTTCTGTCCACATTTCCATCAGGAACGGGCCTTGGTATCCGAGTTCCTTGAGTTTGAGAAATACATGGGAAAAATCTACGCACCCGTTTCCAAAGGGCACTTCCTTAAACTTTCCGGGAAACGTTTCGGTAACCGCCAGGGTGTCCTTCAGGTGTATGCAGGTAATATATTCCATCCCCATTTCCAGTTCCTCGTCAAGATTTCTGCCCCATGCAGAGAGATTTCCCACGTCCGGATAGAGTCCGAACCATGGAGAGGGGAGCTGTTCTCTGAGGCTGAGAAACTTTTCCACTGAATTCATGAACTCATAATCCATCATTTCCATAGAAAGCATAACCTGTTCTTGTGCCGCATGCTCCAGTGCATCGGCAAGCCCGTCGATAAACCATCGGACCGTTTCAGGCGAGCTCTCCTCATAATAGACATCATAGCCTGCAAGCTGTACAGTTCGGATTCCTGTGTCAGAAGCAAGTTTCACAGCTTTTCTTATAATCTCTAAAGCATGTTTTCTGATAGAAGGGTCTCTGCTTCCGAAAGGGAACCTGCGGTGTGCACTAAGGCATATCGAAGGAACTTGTACACCGCTGTGCAGAACAGTGTTCATAAATGAGCTTCTTTCGTCAATGCTCCAGTCAAGCCGGGAAAGCCTTGCGTCAGTTTCGTCAATGGACATCTCAATAAAGTCAAATCCGAGGTCCTCGGCATATCTGCAGCGCTCTTCCCAGGATATATGTTTGGGGAGAGCTTTTTCATATATTCCGATTTTCACCTGTTTCTGCATGGAATACTAGCTCCAGTTCCGGTGAATGGCTTTGCGAAATTCCTCTGCTGCTTCAGCAGGGTTGTGGGCATTGTAGAGGGTCCTGCCTGCGATGAAGCTCTGCACGGGGATTTCTTTGAACTGGTGCAAGTCCTCAGGGGAAAGCCCTCCAGTTACAGATACCTTGAATCCCATGTCTGAAAGCCTGGTAATTTTTTCCAGGTCCTGTTCATCCCAGCCTTTCCCTGCTGCCTGGGCATCTCTGCCCCGATGATATATGGCTTGGGTAATACCTATGTTGAGCCACTGACGAGCTTGGGCAAAGGTCCACTCTCCGTAAAGCTCAATCTGTATTTCCCCGCCGTAGGATGAAGCGGTTCGGTACGCCGCTTCCATGGTTTCATAGGGGGCGCAGCAGATAAGGGTCATCCAGTCTGCGCCGCGTGAAAACATCATCTCCGCCAGCACAGAACCGGCATCAGCACCTTTTATGTCTGCAACTACAATATGATCAGGATACAATGAGCGGATGATCTCCACAGCATGCGCTCCTTCAGCACAGCAGAGAATAGTTCCTACTTCAAGAACATCCACCTCCGATGCCAATGTACGGGTTGTTTTCAGGGCGGAAGGGATATCAAGGTGATCGAGAGCTATCTGCAGAAGCGGTTGTTTCATTTGGACTGAGTCCTCCTTGAGTTGATACCATTATAGTATCATCTTAAAGAACAATACGCAAGAAAAAAGGCATATAAATAGTTCAAAATAATCAAAAAATAAGCCTAAAAAGAGAAATAATAAATATATTGGAAAAATATATGCAAAATAATCAAATTATTCCAGCGCTGTTTTGAGGAGGACCGATGGCCCCTGAGAACATTGAAGGGAGTGATCCTTCTGGAATTATCTGGATGACAGGAAAGTGAGCACTGCCGTGTTGAATGCCTCTGGGGCAGTTATATTTGAGGGATAGAGAGCACCGGGTATGGTAACTATCCTAGCGCCTTCAGCACTTCGGAGAATCTTTTTTCCAGCAGAGACCAAAATCTTTATCCTGGTTCCGACAACAACAAGCATCGGCAAGGTAAGAGAGGAAATCCTGGTGAGCACGTCGGTTTTGCTTACAGCTCGGCGAGCCCTGGAAAACTGCCGGAAATCAGCCTGCAGAGCAGTTTCCTTGAAATATGCCTCAGCCTCCTTTGATATCCCTCGGTATATTGAGGATACTGCACGTGCGGCAGTTTTCGTCGGAAGATGATGAAGCATCCTGAATCCTCCTATCTGGGCACGAGCAATCATGTGCTCCCCAGGGGAAGAAATTTCTCCAAAGCTGTCGCAGATCACCACCGAAGTGAGGCGGTCCTTGTGGGCTGCTGCAAGCTCAAGGGCTATGACACCTCCAATGCCTACTCCTATCACCGAGCAGGTGAGTATTCCAATGGTGTCAAGCAGTTCCAGGATATCATATATCCAGTCTGCAATATCCAGATAGTATGTCCGGGAACTTCGTCCGTGACCTCGTAGGTCAGGGACTACAATAAACCAGCCTGCTTCACGGAATGCATCAATCTGCGGAAAAAACATTCCTCCGTCGGCACCAATGCCGTGGAGCATCAGCACAGCCGGGTGTTCAGGATTTCCAAAAGTTTCATAGTATATCTGCTTCTCATCATGGGTTGTATATGTCATGGAACGTTCCTGCACATGGTAATATGCCATACTATCATTGAGAAGCAGTTAGAACAATCACCTGCACAATAAGAACCCCTCCATGCTGGATTCCAGCAAAGGAGGGGACTTCAGTAAGCAGTACCTGTTAATTGAAGGGATTGACTCGATAGTTTCCCCGGTTTTTCAAAAGCACCTTAGTGCCGAGTGCTATAGAATTTAGCGGGTCCTTTGAGAGGGTAACTGGAAGCTGCAGCCGTTCCTCCAGAAACTCCTTCAGTCCGTCAATCTTAGATCCTCCTCCGTTGACATATATGCCCTCATCCAGAATTTCTGATGAAATCTCCGGAGGACATACTTCAAGAACCTTGTAGATTTCTTCAACAACAGTACGAAACGACTTCACCAGCACATCCCTGATTTCTGTCTGTTTTACCTTGATGGTGCCGGGAAGTCCGTTTTTGATGTTTCTTCCGGCGATCATCGTAAATTTATCTGATGAAATTTCACTCCTCAGTGTGGCTAGTTCAATTTTCAGCTTCTCTGCGGTTGCAGGACCGATTTCAAAGTTCCGCTTGAACTTCAAATAATTCATAATTTCCCTGTCAAAACAATTACCTGCAGTTTTTGTAGAACGGTTAACGACTAAATCTCCCAGGGAGAGCACGCCAATGTCAGTTGAGCCGCCTCCGATATCGGCAATCAGTGTCCCTCCAGGCTTGTAGTAGTCTATATCCATACCAGCTGCACCGGCTTTGATTTCATTCTCAACCAGCACATCCTCAATTCCAATGCTTTTCGCTAGATCCTTAAGGGCTTTTCGTTCCACCTTGGAAAGATTTGCATGACAGCAGACAAGCAGGGTAGTACGGTGCTTGAGCGCTGTTTCCGGATAATGGGTTGTGATGATGTGTTTGAGAAAGGCCTTTGCAGCGGTACTGTCTGAAACAGCTCCGTGCACCAGCTGGCGGACAACCCGAATTTTATCATGGGCTTTTCCGATCATAGCATTTGCTCTATAACCAGCTGCAATAATGCTGCCCGATTCTGCATCAAAAGCAACAGTGCTCGGCTCGTTGAACACCAGCCCCTTCCCGCTGATATACACCACAGTGTTTACTGTGCCGAGATCAATTCCAATATGTGTTATCTCGTTGTCCGTATCCGGTTCCTGCATCTCCGGTTGCGGCTTCTTCCCTCTCATTTTTGCAATCCATGCAAAGAAATTCATACGGCCTCCTTTTTCAGTGTCTTAATCCTGCGGGTTGATCAGATAACTGCCCTTGTTTTTCAGCAGAACCTTTGCTCCTTCGACGACTGCATTCAATGGTTCAGGTGCAGTTCTAACTGAAAGCCCCAGGGTCTTTTCAAAGTATTCCTTTACCCCTGGAATGCAGGCCCCTCCGCCTTCTATTACTATTCCGTTATTTACGATATCAGAGGCGAGTTCGGGTGGAGTCTGTTCAAGTACCGAGTAGACTACATTGGTGATTTCGTCAAATATTGGAAGCAGCAGCTCAAACACCTCTTTGGATGTAACCTCTGCCGCCGATGGAAGGCCTCTGACAAGATCCCTTCCGGAAATCCGGATCTTTTTTTCCTTGTCATTCGGAAGCAGAGTGGATACTTCGTTTTTTATCCGCTCTGCAGTGATTGGCCCGATCAGCAGATTGTGCCGCTTATGTACGTAATTAGTGATCTCCCGGTCAATGTAGTTTCCTGCAATTCGAATGGATCGGGAAAGCACCACATCTCCGAGGGACAATACTCCGACATCGGTGCTTCCTCCTCCGATATCAATAATCATCGCAGCCTGGGGACTGTAAATATCGATGCCTGAACCGATTGCTCCTGCCTTAATTTCCTCTTCGATAAAGGTGTCTGAAATACCCATCTGATGGGCAAGATCCTTGAGAGCCTCCCGTTCAATCTGAGTTACCTCGGAGGGACAGCAGATCAGACATAAAGAGTTTTTCAGGCTTCTGAGGGTCTGCACCCGCTTGAAGACATACTTCAGCAGTGCCTTAGCTGCATCCATATCAGATATTACTCCGTCCCGCAGCGGTCTGCTGACCTTGATTTTACTGTGGGTTTTTCCGATCATCTTGAATGCTTCCTCCCCTCCGGCGATCACTTCCCCTGATTCAATATCAAAAGCGACCACTGAAGGTTCATTGAAGATAATGCCGTGCCCCTGGACATAGACCAGCAGGTTCGTTGTGCCGAAATCTATTCCGATTCCCAATTTCTTTTCTTCAGCCATAGTTGACTCCTTATCATGTATGGTTTTTTCTGTATGACTTCCTGAGAATTCTGTTCGGATGAGATTCCGATGATTCAAGAAGTATCTTTGATCCGTCAACGACGGAGGTGAACGGGTTTGGGGCTGTACGTACCTTTAACGAGAGAGCATGTTCCATATGCTCCTGCAGACCGTCAATGAGCGCACCACCACCAGTGATCACTACAGACGACCTGAATACATCTGAGGCTATTTCAGGAGGAGCTGCAGCAAGCACCTCAGCGGCGGTTTGTTCAATGATCCGGACTGCCTTGACGCATAGATGCCTGATCTCTGACTGCATTACCTTGAGTTTCTTCGGCAGACCAGTATTCAGGTCCCTTCCTGCGCAGGTGAAGTACCCTTCCTCCCTGGGCGGTTTTCGAAGCGTCCCCAGATGGATTTTTATCTGTTCTGCAGTACGAGGTCCTATTGCCAGGTTATAGGTGTATCTGATGTACTTTACAATCTCTCTGTCAATGTGGAGACCCGCAGTCTTGACAGAACGTGAAGAAACCAAATCTCCAAGTGAAAGAATACCAGCATCTGAGGTCCCTCCGCCGATATCAACCACCATGAACCCTTCTGGTGAAAAAATGTCTGCTCCTGATCCAAGTGCTCCAACCTTAACGGATTCCTCCAGACGCACATCCACAGCTCCCAGGCGGAGAGCTAATGCTGTTACTGCCTGTTTTTCCACCTCAGTTGTGTCGGATGGGCAGCAAATAACCATAGAAGACCCTTTGAGAATCTTTTTTCTGCTCTCAATCTGAAGAAAAACATGTTCCAGAAGAGAAAGTGAGGCATCAAGGTTTGAAATCACACCGCCCTCAACTGGATGGATAAGATCAATTGCATTATGGGTCTTTCCATACATCATTGAAGCCTTGCTTCCCGCAGCAATACGCTTTCCGGAAGTACGGTCAAATGCCACCGCCGTCGGTTCGTTCCAGACAACCCCCAGCTCATCAGCATACACAAGGGTATGCACGGTCCCGAAATCAACACCAATGTTGTGACGCCTCTTTCTCATGGCGCACTCTCCTCAAGGAGTATTTGACTTTTTACTGGATGACTTTTTTGAATTGATGCCTGATCTTCATCTGACTCCAGAATTCGTGAAGAACAAGCATATTATGAATTGTACATTATATTATAGAGTTTGTACACGTAAAATCAATACATTGATAGTGCGAATATATTGTTAATATGAGGTAAAAATACATATAAATATATATAATATATATAATAATAAGATACTCCATGTTGCAGTCCTTGTATCAAATTATTTATAATTATGGTATGTTATCAAAGAAGAGTGCAGTGCAGTATTTAGTAGAGTGTAAATTTTCTTCAGGAATTCAATAGAACTGCCGGAGCGAGAATATAAATGCCTTATGACATAAAAATGTACAGAAGTATACTGACATCATACGGTATTGTCCTCAGCAGAGCGGTAGGGTAAAATGATTTGCACAGGAGCTTAACATGAAGAAACATGAGGTAGTAACCATGGTGCTTGAGGGAAAAAGACCTCCCTATGTTCCTTGGCATATAACTCTTACCCAGGAAGCAGAAGAAAAACTGAAGCAGCACTGCAGTCATGGAAATCTGGAATCTTTCATGGGAAACCATCTCAAGTTTCAGGGAAATCCTGTCGGGTATATGACGTATATGGGTGACCACAGGTACCAGGACCACTTCGGTGTAATATGGAACCGCTCCATTGACAAGGATATCGGGGTAGTGGAGAACTGCCTGCTTCCTGAGGCGTCTCTGAAGGGGTTCTGTTTTCCCGATCCTGAGGATCCGATGCTGTATGCCGGTATGTCCGAAAGAACCGGTGATTCCGATAATCTGTTTCGGATCTACCCAATCGGGTTTTCTCTCTTTGAACGTGCCTGGACGCTCCGGGGTATGGAACGCCTCTATATGGATATGGTTGACAACCCGAAATTTGTTCATCAGCTCTTTAGTTCCCTAGCGGACTATACCCTTGAGGTGGTGCATCGGGCCTGTGATGCGGGGACAGATGCAGTCTATTTTGGGGATGACTGGGGAGCCCAGCACGGCCTGCTTATGGGGCCGTCACATTGGTATGAGTTTATCTATCCCCAGGTGAAGCGGCTCTACCAGGCAGTACGTTCCCGGGGGGCCTACGTGTTCATTCACTCATGCGGAGATGTTGATGAGCTCTTTGATTCCCTGATAGAAGCAGGCCTTTCATGCTTCAACCCGTTTCAGCCAGAGGTGATGGATGTATTTTCTCTATTAGAATCTTACCGGGGCAAACTGGCTTTTTTCGGAGGACTTTCCACCCAGCAGACCCTTCCTTTCGGAAGCACCGATGATGTCAGGGATGCGGTACATGCTCTCCTGAAAGCAGGAAAGCCGGGAGGATATATCTGTTCACCCGCACATGCAGTTGAAGGGGATGTGCCGGTAGAGAACATGATTGCCTTGATTGAAACGCTGCAGGAACAGCTCAGATGAGACCTGTGATAATTCTTCAGCTGCTTTTTGCCGGCAAAACTATAGATAGTGAGTGTTTAGCATTCCCTTTAAGGCTTTCACCTTAAAGGGAACAGAGGGCTTAAAAACAAAAAGTACTCTCTCCTCAAAAAAAATTAAAAGTATCGAACTGCAAACACTTGTGTTTCCCAGTTCTTCAATATCGGGAAAGATTTGTCGTCTTGAAAATCCTGTATTATTGCCAAAAAATACCCTGTGAATCCACCGGTAATTTCACCTTGCTTGAAAACTTCAGTAGAACTCCAGCATTGATTTAAATCAAGAGGAAGACCAAGTTCTCGCTTCTCGTCATATGTCTTACCCAGGAAGAGTGTTTCAGAAATAACTGCAAGTTCATCAGCAGTCGGGAGGCTCCAGTCATTGAATCCTCCGAAAACCAGATCATCACACATTTTCGCAGCATATATTGAAGTTGTTTCAGTTACATTCTGATCATATGAAGTATAGGCTGTATCACCCATATTCATAACAAGATAAGTTGTATTAGCCCTTGCATGACCAATTTCATTCCTTGTCATGCTGAACCTGCTGCTTCCGGTAGGAGTTTCTCGAGAAAAACCAAACTTATAGTGTGTAGGAGCGCTGCTGTATCCTTCTTGATGCATATCCGCAGTGGGGATTCCATTCACCATTCTCACTCCGGCAGGAGTCATCTCAATATATCGCCACCATCCTTCAGTAATTCCTCTATCATAGACAATTAATCCCCCCGCAGGCCCTATGCTGCCAATGCGGTATTCACCATCTTGCGGAGGTGCAGGGGACCGTGCAGCTGCTGGGTCCGCAGCAGGCTGCACTGCTTCAGTTCTGTCAGCAGGAATATACACTGTATGTGCCGGTATGATGATCTGGGTAAATCTGACGGAACTGCGAAGATGTCCGAGGCCGAGCTGGCCGTGGTCATTGTTTCCTGCAGCCCACAAAGTCCCATCCTCCTTAAGCATCAGGGTATGACGTGCTCCTGCTGAAACCGCAAGCACTTGTTCGGAAACAGGGGTGTAGCTGCTGACAGGTTCCAATGTACCGCTTCCCAGTCTTCCATATCCGTTGAACCCGGCTGCATGCAGTACTCCGTCTGTATCAATGAACATGGTGTGAAAAGCTCCTGATGAAGCGTACCGTACCTCTGATGCAAGGGTGGTGAATTGGCTCAATGCCTGCGAATCTATTCTTCCCAGTTCTCCATACCAGTTTTGTCCGGCAGCTGAAAGCTGACTGTCCTGCAGCAGTAAGGTACGTCCGCCTTCTGCGTATACTTGGTCAGCACTGCCGGCGATACGGACAAAGGATGTTCGTATGCGGGTTGTCCCGTCTCCCAGTTCTCCGAAGCTGTTATGACCCGCAGCCCAGATTGAACCGTCTTCTTTGACAAGAACGGTATGTGAATTTCCTGCTTGCACAGATGCCACCTGCTGAGCAACCTGCACAAAGGTGCTGCGGTGTTCACGGGTGCCGTCACCCAGCTGCCCGAAGGTGTTGTCGCCGGCAGCCCACAGTGTGCCGTCTTCCTTAAGAATCATGCTGTGGCCGGAACCTGCTGATACCGAGCGCACACCGTCTGCAGTCTTCACAAAGGAAAACCGGTCGGTTTTTGTTCCGTCACCAAGCTGACCGTAGACATTGTAACCTGAAGCATAGAGGGCACCGTCATTCTTTACTGCAAGCAGATGACCAAATTCACTGACCGAGAAGGTCTTAACGTTATCGGCAATCGGGGTAAAGGAAGTTCTGCTGATTCCTGAACCGTCTCCGAACTGCCCAAATCCGTTATGCCCCGTCGCCAATAGGGTCCCGTCATGAAGCAGTACAAAGCTGTTCTCATATCCTGCGGCAATCATCTTTATCCGTTCATCTGTCCGTACAGGTGGAACTGCAGCAGGTACTTCAGGGGGAGCAGGCTCCGGGTCAGGAATAACTACAGGAGCTGGAGGCTCCGGATCAGGGATACCTTCAGGAGCTGGCGGTTCCGGATCTGGGATCTCCGCAGGCTCCGGCGGTTTTTCTGCCGGCAGCACGCTGAAGCGCACTGTCTTTCCGAAATCCTTGTCATCAAGGGGTGCGATGAAGATCAGATACGATTCCCCCCTGATAAGATCAGCCTCAAATGTTTCAGTCAGCTGTTCTCCGTCAAAGTTGTCGTTCAGGGGAGCATCCTGAATAAAATCAAATACCGCTGCGTAGACATCAATCACATCAAAGGTGAGGTGACGAAATACATACGTGTCCGTATCAGGTGCGGTGATTAACAGAATCAAAGGATCCTGCAGCAGAACCTCAAAGGGATCTGCAATCGAGTCAATCACCAGAAAATCTTCTTCGGCCTCCTCAGGTTCGTCAAGGATTTCGGTCATCCTCTGGTCTGCGATTTCTGCAGCCGCAGGTTCCGGTTTCGGAGGCGGAGCAGCAGGCTCCGGTGCCGGTGTTTCTACCTTCGGTTCCTCCGGAGCTTCGGCCGGTGTCTCCCAGTCAATTGCAAGGAACTCATCCAGCAGTGTCTGGCATCCTGTCAGCACTGCTGCGGTCATTGCAGCTATAATAATATAAAAGAGCACTTTCCCAAAGATTTTCATCATCTACCCCCTCTGCTGCAGGAATTATCTGCAGTCCAGTGACTGCAGAAGCACCTTCAGCTGGCAGAGCGCCTGAAGCAGATCCGGATCAAGCTCCGGGTCAGTCCTGAGATAGGCTATCAGCTCAAGCACCGTACGAAGTGACGGGTCATCCGGTAACTCCACCGTCTCGCGCCACAGTTCAGGAGCCTGCTCAAGGAAGGGAGTATAGTTTACATTATCACTTACTGCATATCCCGTGCCTTCGGGATTTCCGCTGTGCTTCGGCCCGCTGGAATCACCCCACCAGGAACGTTCTGCCTGAACCACTGATGACCCCATGTTTCTGACTGCATGGCCCTCAATATCCATAAAGAGCACATGCGGTCCTGCAGCAGGAGCAGCTGATCCATGGGCAAAAACTGCATCTCCGGAGCACCACGAAATTTCACTGTTTCTTATAACCGGTGATGCATTACCGAGCGCTGCCACGGCGGTGTTTTTCCATCCGCCTGCAATATAATGCCTTTCTCCGGTATAGAGCACTTGTGCATACTCCAGAGTACCGGAACTGCCGTCCTGAAAGATGAGACCCCTCCAGTTACCTGCTTTCGGGGCTGTTTCATCACCGTCACCGTTGGTATCCCCTCCGAGATCATCGAAGGCGGAGGTGAGCACTACAGCCGCAGCAGGTTCTCCTTGGGCAGTAAGGGTTCCCCTGACTTCGAGTTGAGTTCCCTCATTAAACTTTACAATGTTTCCAGCCTCAATAGTCAGTGTTGAATCAATTCCCACCAAAACGTTTCCCGTAGAATAGGGGAGTCCGTTGAGAACCTTCCATTCCATGGTTTCACCATTGGGAAGGTTAGGTGCATCAAGTCTGACGCCGAAGCGGCCGATGTTGGAAAACCGGTTTCCGCTCATGGTCTGAGGCATGGCGCTCCAGGAGACAATGCGTACCGGCCAGACCAGGTTAGCTATGGCGTTGTTCGTAATGGAAGGCTGGGCTTTTTCTGCAAGCAAAAAGGCATCTCCTGAACTCCAGGAG
>PWNW01000019.1 GCA_003557605.1 Spirochaetaceae bacterium | reverse complement strand
TTGAGAGATTCGGCTTAGCTGTCCCTTGTACCACGAAGGATTTTTCCCTGGAAACGTCTCCTGACTTCCGCGTCAACCTACTTCTGAACCTTCTCATCCGTATGGGACGGACAATGGATTCTTCAGTTTCGTCTGCGGTTACAGTGGCGGGACCGTTGGGGATTCTCACCCCATTCCGTATTTCCAGGTCCAGCATCTGTATACTATCGTGGATGGAAAGTTATGTCAAACAGGTTACATATCTCCCTGCAAGGCAGGTTCATCTGGGAACAATTCAGCAGAATCCACCGCGCTGAAGGAAGGACAATTGGCTTCAGCGCGGCGAAGATATATTCCCTGCTGTTTTGTGTGAGTCACACCTGCTGCAGTTCGTTTTCAAGATGAAACAGTTTCTGCGTCAGCCGGACATCGGAGATACACCCGGGTCCTCCGATACATCCGTGCTCACAGCACATGCCCTCAATCAGATCTGCTTCCGGAGCCCGCTTCGCCCAGGTATTCATTAACCGCATTGTCTTCTTCGTGATGCCGTCAATCTTCATGACTTCAACCTTCCTCCCCTCAGGCAGGTACTGTACAACCGCTGCACTCACACCGCCTGATACTGCAAAAGTTCTCGGCAGTTCTTCCAGGATTAGATTTTCTTCTTCAGGCATTTTCTGGATATCAACATCCCAGGCGACAAGAAAAGCTGCAAGTTCTTCAAAGGTCATCACCGCATCAATATTCGGATCCTCGGCTCCTTCATGTTTCTTAGCTATACATGGGCCGATAAAGACTATGTAGTCTTCAGGATGTTTTTCCCGAACAAGCTTTGCGGTAAAGGACATGGGGCTTCTGGTGTGTGAGATGCGATCCGCAATATTCGGCAGATGCTTCTGAATGCTGGCGACAAAGGCGCTGCAGCAGGAGGTTGTCATAAAGGGTTCTTCTTTCAAGCGGTCAGTTAATTCCTTCGCTTCTTCCCGGGCAGTTATCGCAGCACCCTCTGCAACCTCCTTCACTCGGGCAAATCCCAGCGCTTTCAGGCCTTCTTTGATCTGTCCCAACGAACCCGGGAACTGACCTTCGATGGAAGGGGCTATGATGGCTGTAACCTGCGTATGCGGTGATGCCAGCTTTTTTGCTACCGGCAGCACCTGTGAACGCTCAACAATGGCTCCAAAGGGACAGGTTCTTGAGCACTTGCCGCAATAGATGCATTTCCCTTCATCTATCCGTACATGGCCTGCGTCATCCCTGATAATTGCTTTTACCGGGCAGGCATCTTCGCAGGGTACCGGAACATAGAGAATTGCATGAAAGGGACAGACCTGATTGCATTTACCGCAGTTCACACATAAATCCGTATTTATTACTGCCTTGTTGTCAATAATAGTGATTGCCTGCCTCGGACAGTTCATCACACACGGTCTGGCTAAGCAGCCGCGGCAAAGATCTGTAACCCGATACTGGCCCCTGGCGCAGGAGCTGCAGGCGGTTGTCAGGGTAGTCAGTACTGATGCCGGCTTTTCATCTTCTTTTTCCAAGGCCTGCTTTGCGTATGTACTGAGCAGAGATATTTCATCTTCTTCCGTATCGATATCAAATCCCATGATAGAGAGCAGTCTGCTGCGCATCATTGCCCGGTCTTTGTAGATGCAGCATCGGTAGAAGGCCTGATCTTTGGGAACATTTTTGATGGGGATAAAATCTATTTCATCAACAAGCCGTTTTTCCTTCACAAGTTTCAGCACAGTTGCAGCAAGCTCTCTTCGAAGAAATGTATAATGATTATTTTTTGTCAGCATTGATCACTCCTGCTTCAGCATCTGGCCGTCTGGGAATAACCGCGGATAGATAATATCGGCGATTTTTTGTATGGTTGCCTCTCCGAAGATCTCTCCGTCGATGGTCACAAAGGGAGGGCGCTCCTGGGAGTCTCTGCATCGGTCAATGCAGGTGGAGCCCGTGAGATGAACAGACCGGTCAATCGCTTCTCTGCTGATCCCCTGCTGCGACCAAAGGGTGTACAGCTCTTCCTTCAGCAGCAGCAGATCTGCTCCGCCCAGCACAAAACAGGCAGTCCCTGTACAGATTTGTATGTGTATGCATCTTGAATTCATCCTGATGTCCTCCCTTCCTACATAAATTCCACAGAAGTTTCTTTCATATAAATTTCTTCTAAAGCTGTTCTGATCCGGTGGATTATGGTCCGTCGAATTCCAATTTCCGCCGGCATATTCGGGTCCTGATGAGCTTCATTTATCTTTGTACCGACAACAAAGGTTACCCGGTCGCTGGAGCGAAGCATCTCCATAAATTTCCGTGCAGCATGCTGGGGCAGTCTGCACGGGTCTGTTCTGTTTTCCAATTCTACAGCAACCTGGGTCAGGGTAAGCATCCCCTCCGTCACCAGGTCCACTCCCTCCAGGACTGAAGCCGGCGGGATTTCCCTGCTCCAAGTACTCAGATCCACCCTGGCTTCCTTGCCGATGATTCGTGAAAATATCTGGGAGGTAGTTCCTCCGGATACGATTTTTCTCCCGGAGAATTTCATGACCCGCTCAACCAGCCGTTTGTCCTGTTCCCTGGTAATCGGCGGACCAGTAGCAATAATCAAGTCCCGGGGGCTTCTGACACTGATTACCGCACAAGTGATATCATCTCGGGCCACTCCTCCGTCCAGGCTTCTAGCCTTCCTGATAATCGATTCAGCCAGTGATTTAGAGGAAATCTCCGGATTCTGCTTGAGCACACCCCGGATAAAATCAGTCACATATTTCATTCTCCAGCCCAAGGGGTATGCCCCGGTTCCCAGCCCCGCCTGGGTGACTCCGTCGGTTAACATGATAAGCCGCTGACCGTTTTTCAGTTTTATGCCTGCAGCATCGATATGCTCATCCTTGAATGCCCGCTCCCTCCGCAGGGTATTTCTCTCCTTCTGGAGCGGAAGCAGCTCCTCCCGGTCAAACAGCAGAATTCCCGGATTATCATATTCGATCAGCTTTGCATTAATTGAGTCTTTCTTGAACAGTACCTGCACGATGCTGAAGGTTGCATAGCTGATTTTCCGCTCCTTGCAGACCGGGAGGGTGTCCATGATGATCTCAGCTGAACGGACCGCATTCATTGGACTGAAGGACATTTTCTGAGCCATATGTGCAGTAAGATTCGCCAGCACATTTGCCTTCACACCGCTTCCCAGCCCGTCGGAAAGCGTGCATACGATGCGATTCTTTTCTGCGTTTCTGGAAGAAAGAAACACATCGCCGCCTATACGGTTTCCCTGTTTAAAAAACTGTGCGTAATCGACATCAACCACATAGGTCTGCGGGTTCATTCCTGCCTCCATTACGGTTTATCCTGCACATGATCAAACACATCGATCAGCGAGCTGAGCATCAGTTCCGTCTCAGCGGCATTTTCTCCAAGCAGCGAAGCAATCTGCTGAACACTTTGCAGATTCTTCTGGATCACTGCTTCTGCCCGTTTTTTCACCGCATCACGATGTTTCGCTGGTGCAGTAATGTCCTGGAACAGTGCCCCGGCAAGTCTGCCCTCATCAATCGAAAAGAAGGTTGCCGAGATAATCTGTTTTTCATAATTCACCGTGCAATGGCTCACGAGTCTTGACCCTGAAAAGATATCGGCAAAATATGACTGGAGTTTTACAAATTTATTCAGTTTTAAACCAGAGACCTTATCCAGTTCCTTTTCACCGGCATCATAAGCCACGGTCGAAAACATTTTGAGAAAGCGGGAGTTGCAGTCCACCACAAGATACCCGCTGTCGACAATAACCACCCCCATAGGCAGCGTCCTCAGAAGCATATCCACCTTGCTTTGGGCCTGCTTGCGCATCTTTGTAACGCACATTTCAGGCTCAGCCATACCAGTCAGGTACGCCCGGGCAAATTCACGGCAGGAGGAATAGCCGCATCCTCCGCAGTCGAGCCGATCATGATCATGAGTTTTTCCTAGCTTCTTCAAAGCTTTCTCA
>PWNW01000140.1 GCA_003557605.1 Spirochaetaceae bacterium | reverse complement strand
TGATCGTCTGCGACCGTGAAGTGCGTCGTATAGTCGGACTCGATATTCCCCCATGCGGCACTGGCGGCGCCGACCGGTTCCAGCCCGTGACTGGCCGGCGCGGCCCAGCTTATTGCCGCACGCACGCCGGCCGGCGCGCGCACCTCCCTGGCCCGTTCATCCGCGTACTCGGCCGAGGTCAGCAGCCGGAGCTTCTGCTCCGGCGTGCCGTGCTCGGCATCGCGGTCCGCGTACGCCAGTTGTAACGCCTGCGCGGTGACGGCGGCCCAGTCCGCGCTGCCGGCGACGGGTCCCAGATCGAACCGCTCCATGATCTGGAGCGCCTGTATGGTGGTCACGCCGGAGGCGGGCAGAAACGTCCCCACGAGGTCGTAGCCGCGGTACGAACCGTGGACGAGCATCGCCGGATGCGCACTGTAGCCGGCCAGGTCGTCGTATGTCAGGTGCGCGTCGTTTGCCGCCATGTCTTCGGCTATCCGGCGCGCTATCTCGCCGCGATAGAAGGCGTCCGGTCCGCCGGCCGCTATCGCCCGTAGCGTGCGCGCCAGTTCCGGTTGCCGGAAATGCTCGCCTGCCCCGTAAGTGGACCCGTCGGGCTTGAGGAAAACGCGACGTGTCCCTTCAGATTCGCGGAACACCGACGCGGCGCTTTCCATACGCCTTGCTTCCGGCGCCGGCAACGGATAACCGTTCTCGGCCAGTTGGATCGCCGGCGCCATAGCTTCTGCCAACGAGATAGTGCCAAAGCGTTCCAGCGCCTTGGCAAGTGCCGCGACGGTGCCTGGTATACCGATCGTCCCATAACCTCTCGAGCCGTCGCCCTCGCGTCTCTCGTACCCGGCCGGCACCTCGGTGAACCCGTCGATACCCTCGAACTCGCCGGCGGGCGTGCGGATGAGCATGTTTGTCCGGCCACCGATCCCCGACATGCTGGGCTCGGTTACGGCTAATGCAAATGCCGTAGCCACCGCGGCGTCCACCGCATTGCCGCCGGCCTCCAGTATCCGGACGCCCGCCTCGGTAGCCAGGGGCTCAGCACTGGCGATGGCGCCGCTTGTCGATTCCCATATCTGCTGCGGGTCCGACGCCACCGGATCCTGTGCCGCCAGCGCCGGCACCATGGCGGCGGCGGACCCGGCCAGAAGCAGCAGAGCCGCGAGCCGGGGGATCACCGAGTCGGGGCTTGTCCTCGTGTGCTTCGGCTTCTTCATCATCTTCCCGCCTCCGTGTTTGTCAGCGAAGCACAGCCACCACCGGGCCAGGACTGGCCCAAGCCCGGGGTCACCTGTGCGTATGCAGCGTATAGCTGCCGGTCACAGGCCCGAATTTCACCGGCCGTTCCCTGGCCGAGTAGCTGGTGGCCCAGATGATGTAGTCTCCGGCCGGAAGGGGTTCCTTTATCATGGCGTCCCTGCCTCCAGGCCCCCCGCCACTGTCGTCGTCTTCGGCGATCAGGCGGTATTCCGAGTCGGTCAGAATCAGAAACGCATCGCCATCTGATTCCATCCAGATGTGAACCTCGCCTGGATTCTCCAGGGTAAGGTGCCACGGGTGAGCCGGCGGCTCCGCGAACTGGCCTGGATCGGAGCGCCGACATTCGCTTGCCGACAGCAGGTTGCCGGATACCGTGTCCGGCACGCCTATGGTGCCGTAGGGAATCAGGCATTCCTCCCTGGCGGATCCTACTATGACGTCCATGGAGCTGTTGACGCCTTCCGACTCCACCAATGCCAGCGTGCTGCCGGGAAATCGTACACCCTGCACCACGCCGGACTGATCCACCGTCGCGATGTCCGGGTCTGCGCTGCTCCATTGAACGGCACGGTCCGGCAACGGAGCCCCCAGCGCGTCCACCGGAACCGCGGTGACCTGTACCTGTTGGTCCACCCAGACAACGACCCTTGCCCCCAGCTCCCAGGGCAACTCAAATCTGAAGTCTGCCACCTTGTCCGGCACGATGATCACCGCCACCGAGTCCTCCACACCATCCACCGACGCGGTAAAAGTAACGGTGACCACTTCGGCAAGATCGGTGGCGGCGGATATCAGTCCGGTTCCGGAGATCGTCGCCACTTCCGGTAAGGAACTCGTCCAGGTGACGCTGCGATCAGCGATGGGCTCGCCGGCCTCACCCAGGACTTCAGCGCTCAGTTGCAATGTCTCGCCTGCCCGCATCTCACCGGCCGGCGCTTCTACGACAACGGAGACAACGCGGGGACTGTCAGTCACATCCGAGCAACCCGAGGCCAGCACGGCCGCCATCATGCCCCCAATGGTCAAGCACGCACAGTACATCCAACGCATGGATCCCTCCACCGCTAGCAAGCATAGGCACCCCAAACACCAACCGCACCACTGAGCCTGCAAGATAAATGGCTCCACAAGCATATGCTACCCTGGACCAGCGGCACCTCCCAGGCCCGGACCCGGGCAAGCCTCCCCAGCCGCAAGCCCGTCCCCTCCCGCCCCAACCCGGTGGCCGGGAACAGCAACATAAACGCAACGGCCCCGGAAAACCCTTGCGACGCAAAAGATTCCCGGGGCCGGCCAACTCCCGCGGTAGGACTCGAACCTACGACCCGACGGTTAACAGCCGTCTGCTCTACCAGCTGAGCTACGCGGGATCTACTGGATCCTTAAAATTAAGGCGCAGGAGCTGGATGGTCAACGGACGGGGCGGGCCACGGCGCAGTCGCCGCTTCCGCTATTGCCTCTGCTCCTTGCGGGGATGGGCGCCGGCAGCAACGGATCCCGCGCCGGGGTTGACTGGACCACTCTACCGGAGTAGGTTCCCAATTCGTTACAACTCCTCACATCCAACCGTTATGGAACTCACCGCCACTGAGGCTTGGGACCGCATCTTGGAGCGCGCCAGACCTGCCCTGCCGGAGCAGAGCTTCAGGACCTGGCTGCAGCCCACCAAACCCTTGGGCTTGGTGCAGAACAAGCTTACCATAGGTACACGGGACGAGTTTGCCGCCGAATGGTTACAGGACAAGTATGGCGACTTGCTCCACGTGGCGGCGGTGCAGGTCCTGGGCCAGGGAGCCCGGATCTCCTTCCAGTATGACCAGCGGGAGGCAGAGCGTGTAGAGGATGGCCGGGGAGCCGCCGCCGCGCCTCCACGGGATAGCGATATCGGTGATGCTATGGCGGGCAAGCCGGCAGGCGGCCCGGAAGGGACGGCCAATTCGGTGGCCCTGGGGTCCCCGTTGAACGATCGCTACTGCTTCGATCGATTCGTGGTAGGCGACAACAACGAGTTCGCCGCCGCATCCTGCAGGGCAGTGGCCAACATGCCCGCCAGAATGTACAATCCGCTTTTCATCTACGGCGGGGTGGGGCTGGGGAAGACCCACCTGATGCAGGCCATCGGCAATCATGTACTGGCAAGCGCCGATGACAAGCGGGTGGCTTACCTCTCCAGCGAGCAGTTCACCAACGATCTGATCACGTCCATCCAGAGCGGGCGCATGACCGAGTTCCGGCGTCGATATCGGCAAACCGACGTGCTGCTCATCGATGATGTGCACTTTCTGGCGGACAAGGAGAGAACCCAGGAGGAGTTCTTCCATACCTTCAATGCCATCTATGATGCCCGGGGACAGATAGTCCTGACCAGCGACAGGCCACCCAAGGATATCCCGGGGCTGGAGGCACGGCTCATATCTCGCTTTGAATGGGGGCTGGTCACGGATATCAAGCCGCCTGCCTTTGAAACCCGGGCCGCCATCATCCGCAAGAAGGCGGACGAAGACCGCATACCCCTCGATTCGGAGGTCATCGAGTTCGTGGCCATGTATTGCCGTTCCAGCGTCCGGGAAATCGAGGGGGCGCTCATCAAGCTGTTGGCTTTCTCATCCCTTACCAAGCGGGACATAGATTTGGAGCTGGCCCGGGAAGCATTGAGCGGCCTGCTCCGCCGGCGGACGGGCCTCAGCCGGTCACCTGAAGGAATGCGTGCCCGTGTGGCCGCCGAATGG
>PWNW01000366.1 GCA_003557605.1 Spirochaetaceae bacterium | reverse complement strand
TCCTAATTTCTTCCCTATCGTTTACTAACAACTTTACCTCCTGTTAGTGGTCTGGTAACCTTGTGGCTTTCTTTCAAAAGCCACGGGGCAAGCCCCGTGGTAGGTTACACGTCTCTCCTCATTGTGTCTTGCTAATCGATTCTTTCAAGGCAGGGCATGCCCGGGTAGGCATGCCCCTTCAGTGCGGTACCGCAGAAGCTCCGGTTATGCTCCGCAGAGCTCTACGGCAGCTTCAGATGCCGATGCGGCATCAGGTGTATACCGGTCAGCGCCGATGGATTTACAGAATGAATCGGTGACCGGAGCGCCTCCGACCATTATTTTCACCTGGTCCCTGATACCAGCTTCAGAGACCTGCTTTACTACCCGTTCCATTTCCTTCATGGTGGTGGTCAGCAGGGCAGAGCATGCAATAATCTGAGCATTGTGCTCCTGTGCAGCGGCAACAAACTTCTCAGGTGAAACGTCGGTACCCAGGTCTATTACCTGCAGTCCCTTTCCTTCCATCATCATGGACACCAGATTCTTTCCGATGTCATGAAGGTCTCCCTTCACGGTTCCAATGACAACTGTTCCCTTCGCTTTGACTCCCGCATCCGCCAGCAGCGGCTTGAGGGCTTCCATGCCGGCGTTCATTGCCCGTGCTGCGATGAGCACTTCAGGAACAAACACTTCATTGTTTTTGAACTTTGTTCCGATTACATCCATGCCGGCCATCAGACCGTTTTCAAGGATATCCTTGGGACTCAGTCCCTCATCAATCGCCTGCTGGGTGAGTTCCCTCACTTCCTTCGCCTTTCCTTTCTGCAGGAATTCCGAAAGTGCCTGTAGATCAGCCATATCTATGCCTCCTGTATAGATATTTTTGGCTTTATCCGCGAAGCTCAAAAATTTCCCATGGGTAAGGTATCCTGGCTGCCGCTTCATCCTTCCCTGTACCTTCCCAGTTGCCCAGTGGTATGATTCAAGGTCGTCTGCGCTCACAGTGACGGGCTCGCGGAGGAATCTCACCTCACTTCCCTTGTGCCCATAGGTTAATAATGTACTATAAGGCAGTAGTTTATGAGTAGTCTTTAAAAATATTGCGAATATTATAAAAATATTTTGATTATGTTAGGTTTTTTTCATCCCTTCATGAATTTCAAAGGTCTCTGCCGGATAGACCCCGGCACGTCTGCGGAATTTTCCCGGAGTAACCCCCGTGACGGACTTGAAGACCCGTGAAAAATAGCTCTGGTCCTCAAACCCGACGATTCCTGCAATATCAACAAGATTAAAGCAGGTGTTCTTCAGCAGGCTCTTCGCCTGGGTTATCCGGAGTCTGTTAATGTACCCGGTGACCGTGCAGCCCATCTCTTCATTGAAGAGTTTGCTGAAGTACGTGGGGCTCAATGATACATGGTCCGCAATATCCTTCAGGGTAATTTTTTCCCGGTAGCTGCGGTGCAGGTACTGCAGCGCTTTAATAATTGAGTCGGCATGCTTGATGCTTCGGGCATCAAATACCATGCTGGTATATTCGTGGAGCATTCCAGAGAGCCACCGGGCAGCGGCTTCGGTGCTGGAAAGCCTGCTGATTTCCCGTTGACAGGTGAAGCTGAGCTCCATGATATCCTCCTCCGGAGCTCCTCCTTCCAGGGCTGACCGGGAAAGCAGTATCAGCAGCTCAAGGATCCGGAATTTGATCCGCTCAAGGCTGTTTCCGCTGGAAAAGAAAATAATTCCCAGAAGTTCATTGAGCAGACGCTGGGCCCCCGATTTGTCACCAACCCTGATGGCCTGCCTCAGTTCCTCCTCCTTGTCCAGAGGATAGACAGGATATGACCCATCGGTGCCCATCTGCTTCAGATCATGAATTACCTCAGAAACACGTGAGAGCTGTTCAAGTGAATCCCTGCTTGCTTCCATCCCCTGGCTGCTTCCTGAAGCCCAGGATGCGCACATCCTGAGCACCTCCGCAAGATGATGCACCCGGGAGATATCTACCGCAGGCACTGCAGACAGCGCCCTGCGGAGTTCCTCAGGGCCTGATCCCAGGCGATGACCCGAATCTTCAATAATATCTTCAGGATCTAACACCAAAACCGGACCTGCGGTGAGGGAGCAGAGCATCATCCCGTCTGTTATTACCGGGCTTGTCCAGAAGAGCAGTGAGCCCTCGCAGAAATAGACATAGCTTCCCCCGAACCGCTCAGACTGCAGAGCGCTGAACCGGTGGGTCTCTCTGCAGTTTGAATTGGGGGAATGAAGGGGGCAGAGTTCACAGGAGGGAAGCTGGTCTGAAAGATGGTCTGCGGCGCAGCAGGGAACTGAGGTGGCAGCGGCATAATGATCAGCGGTCATGACAATATGCTCAGGAAGATTATCCATTGCTGTTCTCCTGTTCGGGAAAGATCATCTCTTCAATGAAGTGCATCTGAAAAACCGGAGAGCTTGACAGTTCAATGTACCGTGCGGATGATCTGATGTCCTCAAGCGCATCCAGCGCTTCGGGATGCAGGAGCACTTCAGCTGCCCCTTTTCCTGCGGTATTTCCTCCTGGACGTATTTCACACTGAAGATCTCCGGTCAGCAGGCCGATTCTCTGAACACTGGGTATATGGAGATGCTGCCCGAAACCTCCGGCAAGGATGACCGAGCCGATCTGTTCCCCGGATATCCCTGTTTCGCTGAACAGGGTTTTTATCCCCGCGGATACCGCAGCCTTTGCCAGCTGGACCTCCCTGACGTCTCCCTGGGTCAGGTAAATTTCCCGTTCAGGGGTGCTGCAGATGCTGAAGGCTGTGCCGTGGGGTGTCTCTTTCAGCATATTCCAGGGGTCTTCTTCTAAAGAGACCATTCTGCCGGTCTCGTCCGCAAGTCCCAGGTCCAGCAGCACCGCAGCTGCATCAATAATTCCTGAGCCGCAGATACCCCGGGGAGGAGCTTCATCAATGGTCCTGGCTGTCACCTGCACCTGATTGTCCTGGATGACAGCAGTTATCCCGCATACAGCTCCTGCAATACCGCCGATTCCGTGGAGAATTGATGCTCCTTCAAAAGCCGGGCCCGCTGCGGTTGAGCAGCAGTAAAGGGTTTTTGTGTCCCAGAGGGCGCATTCTCCGTTGGTGCCCACGTCGATGAACAGGGCCGGATGATCCAGGGAGGTGATCCCTGAAGCATAGAGCCCTGCGGTGATGTCTGCTCCTATATAGGCAGAAACAGAACCGGGCAGCAGAGCCCTTCCGTTGACGGTACGGGAAAACCCCAGTTCCTGCATGGAGCAGGATACCGGATGGGTGAACACCGGGATAAACGGGGAGAGGGCAATTGATTCCGGGTAAACCCCGGCAAGCAGGTGAAGCATCGTGGTGTTTCCAACAAGCACCGTTTCAATCAAATCCTCCGGATGCAGATCATGGGAAAAAATAAGGTCCTGCATCATGCCGTCGAGCTGGTCAAGGATGGTCCGACTGGCTTCTTCTGTTCCTGCCGGTTTTGAGCAGGAGTACTGGATTCTGCTGATTACATCTGATCCGAATCGGCGCTGGAGGTTCATCTGAGCACGATGGTCGATGATCTCACCAGTGCACAGGTCTGCAAGGTATACTACCACGGTGGTAGTGCCGATGTCCGCAGCAAAGCCGTATGGCCTGTCCCCGTCCTGCATCACCTTGATGCCCCGGCTGCGGTCAGCAAGGACCTTTACCGACGATCCTCCTGACTGCAGGGCGAGGGCCCTCAGTGACCGTGGGCTGAGCAGGGGGCTGTTCAGGTCATCTGACAGGGCCCTTTGATCCTCAAGAGACCGCTGTTTCAGCGGAGTGTCAATCATGGAAAACCTGAGGTTCGATGCAGCGTCACGGGGTGAGAATTCAGTGACGATGGAGCCGGCAGCGGAGGTTTCAACTGATGAGATGCTCATGTCCCCTTCGGGGAGGCAGCAGCAGGCAAGGCGGATGCCCTGCTGCAGTTCATGGTTGTGCAGCATGCGAAGCTCCTCAGAAGTCGGAGGATTTGCTCTGCCGCTGATCAC
>PWNW01000289.1 GCA_003557605.1 Spirochaetaceae bacterium | reverse complement strand
GTTGTATCAGGAGCTGCAGCAGTTTGCCGCCCAGTGGGAAGGTCCCGAGACGATCCGCATCGCAGGAAGAAGCGTGGTTGAGGGAGAACTGGCAAAGCTCGGTCCTGCGGATATGACCAGGATGGCCCCCCTTGTCGTGATAGTGATAGCTGTCCTGCTGCTTGTTCTGCTGAGAAGCATCCGTCATACGGTGATTACCCTGGTACTGGTATCAGTCGGCACAATCACTTCCTTCGGGCTCATGTCGCTTTTCCATATTCCGGTGTATTCGGTGCACACCATGATTCCGGTGATGCTGATAGCTATCGGCTCCGCCTACGGCATCCATATGCATGCTGCCGTTGCACAAATTGTCCGCCAGGAACCGAGTATCACTCGGCATGAACTGGTGCACAGGACGCTGCAGCGGATGATCAGGCCGGTAAGCATGGCAGCGGTTACCACAGCGGTGGGTTTTTCTGCATTGATGACCAGCCAGGTGCTTCCCGTCCGCTATTTCGGGTTTTTCTCAGCCATGGGTGTCCTTGCAGAAATGGTGCTTGCCCTGCTCCTGTTTCCGGCTTCAATATATTTACTCGGTCCGCCCCGGGTGAAACCTGTTCATAATCACCGAGGGACATCACGGGGCAATCCGTCGGCGGTCATGCTGAAGCGGCCAAGGGGTGTTATGGCGGCGGCTGCTGCGGTTGTAATCCTAGCCGCACTGGGGGCCGGTCGGGTCTGGATTGATACAAGCTTTCTGGCAAATTTCCAGGAAGACAGTGATATTGTGCAGACAGACAATTTTGTAAATGCCCATTTCGGCGGGACTTCCACCCTGCATGTTATCCTTGGAGCACAACAGGAGGAAGTCTTTAAGGATCCCGAAGTACTCAATTTGATTGATGCACTGCAGCGGGAGGTGGAGCAGGACCCCTCTGTTGGGTCAAGCTTTGCCCTTACCGACTACCTCAGGCGCATGCATACAGTAATGCATGAAGGCGACCCTGCCTATGATGCAATACCCGAGAGCAGGGAGCTCATAGCTCAGTATCTGCTGCTGTATGAAATGTCCGGGGACCCGCAGGCTCTAGACAGGGTAGTGGACTATGAATACCAGCATGCAAATCTCACCTTTCAGCTGAAAAGCGACAGCTCTGCAGTCATGACAGGAATTACCGAAGCCGTTGAAGCCTACCGGGGTGAATTCGAGCAGCTCGGCATTACGGTGAATTTTGCCGGCAGCGGATATAAGGCTCTTGTTTTCTCAGATCTCCTGCTCGAAGGACAGATTATCAGTTTGGGCCTCTCCTTTGTCGTCGTAGCGGTAATCCTTGCGCTGCTGTTTCGGAGCCTGCTGCTTGGGCTGGTAGGAATTATCCCCATAGCTATTACGGCGGTGGTCAATTTTGGAACCATGGGGCTGCTGAATATTCCCCTGAGTTCCGCCACGGCACTGATATCAAGTATCGCCATTGGGATTGGTGTCGATTATGCCATTCACTTGGTCGAGCACTACCGCTTTCTGCGGGAATCAGGGGAGAGTATCGATGAATCTGCCCGAAAAACCATACACCATACCGGAAAGGCCATTGTGTTCAATGCCGCGACAGTTATGGGCGGATTTGCCGTCCTGCTGTTCAGTGTGTTCCCTCCTAATCGGCAGGTGGGGGGACTGGTCGCTCTCAATATGGCCGTCAGTGCGGTCAGTACAGGAACGGTTCTGCTGGTGGTGCTTGTCCTGCTTGACAGGAACCATCGGATAACCCACCGGCGGAAGAGTCCGGCTGCTCATCAGGAAATACAGTATTCGGAGGAATAAATTATGAGAAAACGAATGTTTGGGGTAATGGTGCTGCTCATGGCTGCAGCGGCATTCCAAGTCAGTGCCGGAATAACCGGAGAAGAAGTGATGGAACGTGTCTATGATCGCCCTGCGGGAGATGATATGACTGCACAGATGCTGATGGGTATTACCAATGCCCGGGGATCAACCCGGGACCGGGATATTGTTCAGTTCAGTATGGATGCAGGAGGCATCGATAAGAAGCTGATGTTTTTCACCTCACCGGCTGATGTCCGGGATACCAGCTTCATGACCTGGTCCTATGAAGACGGCAGTGATGATGATCAGTGGATCTATTTGCCGGCCCTGCGGCGGGTGCGGAGAATCGCATCAGACAGCAGGCATGACTCCTTTATGGGATCTGATTTTACCTATGATGACCTTTCGCAGCGGCATCCGTCGGCGGATGATCATGCACTGCTCCGGGAAGAGCAGGTCAACGGAAGTGATGCCTATGTCGTTGAAAGTGTTCCCGTGGATGATGAACCCTACAGTAGAACCGTGAGCTGGATCAGTAAAGACTCCTACATCGGTCTCCAGCGGGAATTCTATGATGATGCCGGCAGGCTCTACAAAAAACTTGTGATTGACCAGGCAGAGGAAATTGACGGGTACTGGGTCATTACGGATATGACCATGAGCAATCTCAGTTCCGGCTCCAACACCCGGATTCAAATTAAGGATGTGAGCTTCAGCATCGGATTAGATGACAGCTTCTTTTCAGAAAGACAGATGCGGCTTGGGCCGCCGCGGCGATAGCATACACAGGGAGGAATACCATGAAACATATTATTGCGCTGATGATGTTCCTGGCGGCAGCTGGGATGCTGCCTGCCGGAGATATTGAATTCCAGGGGATGATCAGAAGTTATACTGGAGCAACCTTTGATACAGGTGATATGCTCAATGAGCAGACTGTTGACCTGACTCTGAGAGGGTGGGGCGGCATGTCCCAGATTCTAGTGAACCCCTATGCATACATCACAGCGGACCAGGAACCGGAGTTCGGTGTCCGAGAGGCCTATATTGACCTGTTTTTTCCGTCCCCGGCGCTGGACCTGCGGATTGGAAAGCAGACCGTTGTCTGGGGACAGGCCGACGGTGCGTTCATTACCGATATCGTCAGTCCCCAGGATATGAGAAATTTTATCCTTGCGGACTTCTCGGAAATCCGAAAGGGCGTGCCCGCTGTTCGGGGAACCTCCTATGCAGGGGATGTTACCTTTGAGGCGGTCTGGGTTCCTGTGTTTGTTCCCAGCTCTATGCCCGGGGAGGATTCCATCTGGTTTGATCAGCCGGCTGGGTTTGCGGATGCAGGGACTGCATATCCCGACAGAACTATTGAAAACAGCGAAATCTACGGCAAGGTAAACTATTTCAGTCCCGGCTGGAGCGCAGAATTCATGGCGGCCTACGCCTGGGACCCAAATCCCTCTGTATCATCTGCTGATGCCGCCGGACCTGAAGAAATCTCCTACGAGCGCTACGGGGTCGTCGGGGGGAGCTTCAGCACCACCGTATCATCGGTGGTGCTGCGCAGCGAAGCTGCCGCCTACCTGGACCGGACCTTCAACACCCAGGGCTTCGGTGCTTCAACGCATCATCAGTTTCACGGGTTATTGGGAGCCGACTGGAGTATAGGAGGGGTGAATCTTTCTGCCCAGTACATCATGCAGTACATCCATGATTTCGACGAGTCCCTGCTTTCCAGGGACCTTCCGGGAGAGCCTGCCAGTGAACTGACCCATATGCTGACTGCCCGTGGCGGAACCAGGTATTTCTCGGATCGGCTGGATGTTGATCTCTTTGCCTATATTGGACTTGATCCCGGGAATGCCCTGATTCGGCCTTCTGTTTCCTGGGATGTGGAAAATGGGGTCATCCTTGAGGCAGGTGCCGAAGTGTTTCTCGGAGACGAAGGATTATTTGGCCGATATCAGGATAATTCTCTTGCCTATGCCTCGCTCTCTTGGCACTTTTAACAGATAAGCTTTTTCTATTTCCTTCTGCCCGCCGGATAACTCCGGCGGGCTCTTGTGTATTGTGTTTTGCCGAAAATTCCCGTACTCTTCGTACAGATAGATACATCCAATGCCATTGAGGGAGGGTATATATGCCGACACCGCATATTGAAGCTCAAAACGGGGACATTGCCCGGAATGTGATCATGCCGGGGGATCCGCTTCGGGCTC
>PWNW01000254.1 GCA_003557605.1 Spirochaetaceae bacterium | reverse complement strand
TGCTGTCGATATCAGCAGGTATGAAGGCGCTGTATGACCAGATCCTTATTCCTGAGGGGCTTGATCCGATGCGGATTGTCTTCGAATGCGGAAGGGTGATTACCGGACCCTTCGGCTATCTGGTGTCGACGGTTCGGCATGTGACCAGAAAATACAAGGACTACGTGGGGCTTGATGCAACCATGGCAAACTTGATGCGGCCGGCTATGTACGGTGCATATCATCATATTACCGTACCGGGCAAGGAAGACTGGGACCTTGATCATGTCTATGACGTCACCGGTTCCCTGTGTGAGAACAACGACAAGTTTGCCATTGACCGCAGCCTTCCGGAGATTGAGGAGGGGGATCTGGTGGTGATCCACGATGCCGGAGCTCACGGATACTCCATGGGGTTTAACTACAACGGCAAACTCAGATCAGCAGAGTTTCTTCTGAAACCTGAAGGGGCTGTTGAGATGATACGAAGGGCTGAGACGATGGATGATTACTTTTCCACTCTCCGGTTCCCCGGAGCGCAGATTATTGTCTGAATGACGTTCATTGGAGGTGCCTGTGGGTGTCCGTTCATATATTGTTAAGGTCTTAAACGGTATGGACCAGGGGCTGTTCGCCTCCCTGATCATCGGTCTGATACTCCGTCAGATCGGTATCTATTCAGGCTGGGAGCTGCTGGAGCGCTTCGGTTCATTTGCCCAGCTGATGATGGGACCTGCTGTCGGTGCAGGGGTTGCACTGGCAGTGAATGCCTCGCCCCTCGGGATGGCCGCATCAATCATTACCGGTGCCGTCGGTGCCGGGACTGTGGTGTTCCACAGCACTGGGGCACCCACATTGGTGATCGGAGAGCCCGTGGGTGCTCTGGCGGCAGCGTTTGCCGGCGCTGAGGCTGCTAAGCTGATCCAGGGAAGGACAAAGGTGGACATCATTCTTGTTCCGGCCGTGACCATCATCATTGGAGGGGTCACAGGGGTGATTCTCTCCCCGGTTATTGCTTCCTTTATGACAGCCCTAGGAGGATTCATTAACTATCTGACTACCCTCTATCCCTTTCCTATGGGAGTGTTTGTAGCAGTTTCGATGGGGATGATCCTGACACTGCCGATCAGCAGTGCGGCCATTGCAATATCTCTGGGGCTCAGCGGGCTTGCCGCAGGGGCCGCTGTTACCGGATGCGCCTGTCAGATGGTGGGTTTTGCGGTGTCCAGCTACCGGGAAAACAAGATCGGCGGGCTGATCAGTCAGGGGTTAGGGACCTCAATGATCCAGATCCCAAACATTGTGAAAAACTGGCGCATCTGGATACCCCCGATTGCCGCCTCAGCGGTGCTCGGCCCTGTATCAACGGTAATCTTCCGGATGGAAAACAGCAGCATAGGTGCTGGTATGGGGACCAGCGGGCTGGTGGGACAGGTTTCGGCTGTTGAGGTGATGGGGCCGCAATCGCTTTGGATAATAGTACTGATGCATGTCATGCTTCCTGCTGCAATCGCCTTGGCGGTAAGCGAGTACATGCGTGCCAAAGGATGGATCAAGCCAGGTGATATGGCTCTCCACGTAGCGGAACACGAGTAAATGTTTTCATTGAATCTCCTGCCAAGGAAAGATGCTCAGTCCCTGCAGACAGCCAGGATCTCCGGATGTTTTGTGCATCCTGAGATCCTGGTGTCACACGCCGTACCTGCTGTGAAACCTACAGGCCGAACAGGAGGTCCTCATAAGAGGGGAAGGGCCATGCTGCCTTATCGCTTATACGCTCAAGGGTATCAGCATGAAGCCGGAGGGCATCCATAAGGGGCACCACCCGGTACCGGTATGCCTGTGACTGTTTCACAACATCAGATTCCAAAGCCTGGGCTTTCTTCAAGCCTTCTTCCAGCTTTTTAATGGAGGAGAGAAGGCCTTCAAGGTGTGCGGAGACAGAGGTGATGTGAGCGAGCTGTTCTTCAGTCTTCAGGCCCATCTCATTCTGGTTTTTCACTGACGTAATCAGGGAATTCAAGTATGAAATTATGGAAGGAGCTATCTGCCTCCGGGCCATCTCCGCCATGATTCCTGCTTCAATATTGATCTGCTTGCTGTATCCCTCCAGGTAAATCTCCATCCGTGACTGCAGTTCAGCAGGCGAGAACACCCCGAGGCCTGAGAGCATTTCAACATAGGAGTTTTTCATCAGTTCCGGAAGAGCTTCAACCGTGCAGGTCAGGTTTGGAAGTCCCCGTGATTCAGCTTCTTTTACCCATTCTTCAGAATAGCCGTTGCCGTTGAAGATTACCCTTCTATGGTCCCGGTAGTTGTCGATGATGATGTTTCTGACTTCCTCAAGGCAGTCTTCACTTGATTCCAGCCGGTCAGCTGTCTCGTTGAGCACCGCAGCAACAGCACTGTTGAGAATGGCGTTTGGTCCAGCTATGGACTGAGAGGAGCCCACCATGCGGAATTCAAACTTGTTTCCAGTAAATGCAAATGGTGAAGTCCTGTTTCTGTCAGTCATGTCCTTGGGAAAGTTGGGGAGTACGTTAATGCCGATTTCCATCATTTCATGACCTGTGTGATTGTGCTCTGTCCCCTCAACCAGGGTGTCGAGAATTGAGGAGAGCTGATCGCCGAGGAAAATGGAAATAATAGCAGGAGGAGCTTCATTGGCACCAAGTCGATGATCATTTCCCGCATTTGCGGCAGAGAGCCGTAAAAGGGGTGCATACTTGTCCACAGCTTTGATCACTGAGGTAAGAAAGAGCAGGAACTGGGCGTTTTCATAGGGGTTGTCTCCGGGCTGAAGCAGGTTGTACCCGTCATCAGTGCAGATTGACCAGTTGTTGTGCTTTCCTGAACCGTTCACACCGGCAAAGGGCTTTTCATGCAGCAGGGCTGCCATGTCGTGCCGTTCAGCCACGTTCTTTATCATCTTCATGACAATCTGGTTTCTGTCGGTGCTTAGGTTTGCGGTATCAAAGATAGTTGCAAGTTCAAACTGATTAGGTGCAACCTCGTTATGCTGGGTTTTTGCGGAGATCCCGAGTCTCCAGAGTTCCTGGTTAAGTTCATGCATGAATTTCAGCACCCGTTCCTTAATGGTGCCGAAATAATGATCATCCATCTCTTGGCCCTTGGCACAGACGCTCCCAAATACGGTTCTTCCGGTAAGCCTGAGATCGGGACGCTGGGCAAAGTGCTTCTTGTCTACTAAAAAGTACTCCTGCTCAGGCCCTACCGTAGTATAGACTCGTGAAGTGGTGGTGTTTCCCAGAGAGCGCAGTACCCGAAGGGTTGCCTTGTGCAGGGCATGCATGGAACGAAGCAGGGGAGTTTTCTTGTCCAGGGCTTCTCCGCGGTAGGATATGAAAGCCGAAGGTATGGTTAAGGTGGTGATGCCGTTGAGGTCCTGAATGAACGCAGGAGATGAGGTGTCCCATGCGGTATACCCCCTGGCTTCAAAGGTAGCCCTCAGCCCTCCGCTGGGGAAGGATGATGCATCCGGTTCTCCTTTTATCAGCTCCTTGCCTGAGAATTCCATAAGAATCCTTCCGTCAGGGGTAGGGGAGATGAATGAATCATGTTTTTCTGCAGTCAGACCGGTTAAGGGCTGGAACCAATGAGTGTAGTGTGTGGCCCCTTTTTCAATGGCCCAGTCCTTCATGGCATTTGCCACTACCTCAGCGGTTTCCAGGGAAAGCACCTGGTCTTTTTCCTGAATGTCCTTCATTTTGTAGTAGATGCTGCTGGGCAGGCGTTCTCTCATGGTCCTGTCGTTAAAGCTGTACTCTCCGTACATACTTGCAAGTTTTGTTGATCTGAAATCTCCATTGTTTCCCATAACGGCTCCTCAGGTAATGTGTTATTAGTAATAAGCAATATTCATGCCAAAAGTTCTATATACTTAATATGCAGTGCATTAGCTGTATCTCTCATAGAAGTATCCTACAGAAATGTAGGATACTGTACATTATGCCTACGAAAATGTAGGATTATCCGATTGCTTGTGGCCCGGTATCACCGTTTCGTATACGGATGCACTGCTCTATGGGAT
>PWNW01000218.1 GCA_003557605.1 Spirochaetaceae bacterium | reverse complement strand
TTTGGTGCTGTTTTATTCCGACACCGTGAGCCTCGGAACCTGTGCACGGGAGGCGATGAGGAAATTCAGCAATGCCTGCAGAACCTAGAAGCTTCAGCTGTTTCGGTATTCCCGGGGATTCATGTTTTCATGCTGCTTAAAGACAGAGCTGAAATAGCTTTCGCTTTTAAATCCGCAGAGTCTGGAAATATCGCTGATTTTCATGTCAGGGAATCGCGAAAGCAGTTACTTGCTCTTTGAAATCCTGATGGAATTGATATATTCGGTCGGCTTGGCTTGAAAAGCGGACTTAAAGAGCCTGATGAAGTGCTGAGGGGAGATGTCGCAGGCATTTGCCAGCTCATCGAGTGATATGGAGCGGTGGTATTCATTCATGATGATATGAAGTGCTGGTTCCAGATTTGACGGAAGCATCTGGTCCAGGGGGTTGCGAACCTGATGCAGCTGATGATAGCAGCTGAGAATCAGAGAGTACACCAGGGCGCTTCCTTCAAGGCGGTGCTCCACCGAAGGCTGGGACAGCAGCTGCGCAGCATAGGCTATCCTGCTGTCAAGGTATTCAGGATCGGTTACGTGATAGACCCCTGATCCCTTGACCTGCATTTTAAAAAACAGATCAGCCAGCTGGAAGCCTTGAAATGACACCCAGCTGATAATCCACTGCTGGTCAGAAGGGGTGTAGCGATGAGGTTCTTCAGGGAACAGCACTACGGCCTGTCCGGGGCTGATGGTGGTTTCAGCTCCCTTGATGGTGATAACTCCGCTGTTTTTTCTGCAGAGCAGCAGCTGGTATACGGGAAATCCGAAGGGACGGGAGACTTCTCTCTGCAGGTAGTTATGTCCCGCACCTCGAAGGGAGAAGGGGAGTTCTTTTTCAATAGATGTGGGTTCAGAAAATACCGGAAGTTCCATACAGATCCTCTTAAATTTTGTTGACAACCTAATGTTAGTAAAATACAATAAAAATTATAAAATAATTAACAATACATAAGGAATAACTTCTGCCATGCACCATACTGACTGTCTAGATCATATACCTGCTTGTAACAATAGGCAAGATTCCCTGAATCGTCCTTCATGTATGAAGGGATTCAGTGAAGAATTTTTTAGCCCTGAGGATTATATCACAAAGATTACCTACCAAATCTGGGAAGGAAGAAACATCCAGGCAATTAGGGAATGGTATGATCCTGAGTGCATCATCAGAACACCCCACGGAATCAGCATTGGTTCAGAAGGGGTCGTGAAAGGAACTGAGAATACCTTACAGGAATTCCCAGACAGAAAACTGCTTCCCGAGGACATTATCATCGGATGCAGGGATGAAGGGTTCTATTCATCCCATCGAGTGCGTTCTCCGGCCCGTCATTCCGGTCACGGGTTTTTCGGCAGCAGTTCCAACAGGGAGGTAACGATGCTCACCGTTGCCGACTGCCTGTGCAGAGACAACAGGATTGTCGAGGAGTGGCTGGTTCGTGATCAGGCATCCATAGCACGGCAGGTAGGACTGGATCCCGCAACGTTGGGAAGAAAACTGGGAGAAGAATCCCCGGAGAAGTACGCGGTCTCTCCTGAGCAGATGACAGCATCCTGGGATGCAGGGAACACCGGATTATCAGAGAAAAGCGATTCAGCATCAGTTTCGGTCATTGACGGACTGCACGCATTGTGGGAAAAGAACGATGACAGTGCCCTGTCAAAAACCCGTCACAGGGCGCTGCGGTTTGAGGGTCCCCTTGGAGAGACAGCCTACGGAAGATCACGGATGGTGAGAATTGCTTCATCGATGAAAAATGCCTTTCCTGGCGGCAAGGTAAACATCCATCATGTCATAAGCAGACATGATCCCGGCTGTCCTGTCAGGGTATCCCTGCGGTGGTCTTATACCGGAGTTCATACCCAGGACGGCCGCTACGGCAGGGCTTCAGGAGTGCCCCTTGCCTTGCTTGCGATTACCCATGCGGAGCTTCGGGACGGTTTGATTGTCAATGAATGGATGGTATGCGATGAACTTGCGCTCTATGCGCAGATAGCTGCAAAGGCATAAAGGAGGTCAGCATGGAGTTCTTCGGAAGTTGCGCTGCAGAAAAGCAGTTGGTCTGGGATTTCAATAAAGAGCTCAAGCGGGTGCAGTCAGACCCTGAAAAGGTGAAGGACGTACTGGGAAGATTTGCACGTCAGGATGCGGTATTTCACGGTTTTCATCCTGTGAATACCCTAGAGGGTATTGATGAAGCTGCAGCATCCCATTACTTGCCCTTCTGCCGGAGCTTTCCTGACTGGGAGCGGCGGAATGACATATTTATGGCCAGCACCTTCAAAGGAAGCACCTGGATATCATCAACCGGGTATTACCTGGCTTCCTTCATGAAGGAGTATCTGGGAATACCTGCCTCCGGAAAAATAATTCATTTGAGATTCGGTGAGTTTGTCCGCTTGGAAGACGGGATCATTGCAGAATGGATCTGCATCTTTGATTTGATTGACCTGATGAGACAGACGGGTGTTCGGGTGCTTCCCGAAAGCCTCGGAGTTGAAGGATTTTTTCAGGGACCGGCAACACAGGACGGCATCCAGACAGGGTTAAGCGATCCTGGGGAAGCGAAAAAAAGCATTGATCTTGTTGAAAACATGATTTTTCAGGGGCTCATGGCATATGACGGAAAAACTCTCGAAAGCATGAGACAGGAACGGTACTGGGATTCTGAGATGATGTGGTACGGACCCTCCGGCATTGGAACAACCAGGGGACTTTCCGGATTTCAGCGTGATCATCAGATTGCCTTTCTCACCGCGTTTCCTGACAGGAAGGGAGGAAACCACAGGGCGCGGACTGCTGAAGGGATGTATGCAGCCTCCACAGGATGGCCGAGCCTTACTGCTACCCATGCTGGGGGAGGATTTCTCGGCATTCCCCCGACGGGAAGACGCATAACCATGCGAGTGATGGACTGGTGGAGAAGGGAAGGCGAACTGCTCAAAGAGAACTGGGTGTTCATTGACCTTCCTGATCTGCTTTTGCAGATGGGATATGATATCCTTGAACGGGCAGCGGTGCTGTATGGAAGAAATTCCCAATGATATTAAAATATTTAAAGTTATCTATAAAAAAATTGACAACCAGTTTTATGCGTGGTAGTATATAGAAATGACTACGAAGTCAAATGGAGGTAAAAGAGTATGAAGAACATGTTTGTTATCGTGCTGTGCATAGCAATGCTTTCATCAGCACTGGTATTTGCCGGAGGAGCACGTGAGGAGGCCCCTGCAGCAGCAGAATTTGCCATAACTCCGCCAGCATCCCCTGTCACAGTAAATATGATCGGTTGGGCCTTTCCGATCACTGAATACTATCAGAGCCAGTTCAGAGCGTTAAATGCAGTTCAGAATCTGACGGTCAATACCCAGCTGCTCGACAGTGCAAGCGCTCAAGAGCAGGTTCGGCTTGCATTATCCGGCGGACAGCGCTCACCATACCAGATTGTTCATGGAGCCAATGCTCAGATTAGTGAATGGGGTTTCTCAGGATGGCTGACTCCTCTTTGTGATCTTGTGGATGCATACTGGGATGAGTATGATCTTGGAGATATTCCCCAGACAGCCTGGGATGCCGCAACTGTGAACGGTCAGATCATGGGAGTGCCTGCTGTGGCAAACACCTTTATGATGATATACCGGGAAGACTTGTTTGAGAAACATGGAATTTCCATACCGCAAACTTATGATGAGGTTATAGCTGCTGTTGAGGTTCTGAAGCAGGAGCCTTCCATTGATGTTCCCTTTGTCATTAACCTCCATGCAGGCTGGGCCTGGGAAATTGAATTTTTCCAGTTTCTCAGGGCGTTTGGCGGAGAATTCATCAATGAGGACAATACTGCTGCATTCAACAGTCCTGAGGGTGTGAAGGCCCTTGAAAAACTGGTGGAAGTTGCCCAGAAAGCAGTAGGTCCCGTCGGGCTGTCCTACAGTGTTGATGACGTGGAGATCGGTCTGCAGACCGGCCGTGTGGCATTCACTAACACCTGGGCAAGCCG
>PWNW01000001.1 GCA_003557605.1 Spirochaetaceae bacterium | reverse complement strand
ATGAACCGTAGGTGAGGGCCTCCAGGCCTGGAATATATTTCACCGCTTCAATCAGCACGTCAGCGCAGTGATCAAAGACTGCAGAGCAGTGGTGAATGAAGGGACCTTCAATGATGTCCCGCTCCCAGGCCTTCCAGTCATCCACCTCCATCCAGGTGTAGAACTCCCTGGTGTAGGGCCCGTCAACCGTATGCCCCTCACCTACACCCAGCTGGTATGATCCGGTATCTCCGTCAAACCGGCAGACCGTCAACGGACCGTCCTTCAGCCGGAAACTCAGCTTGGAGGGGGGCAGGTACCGAAGCGTCCACGGAGGATGCATCTCAATGATGCTGCACTCCGGGTGCTTCAGGGCCGTCGGCCCGCTTCCGTGCCACAGCAGCACGGCATTCTCATTGTCCGGATGGCGGGATACTATATCAGGGAAGAAGCAGGGTTCATCCGTTGAGGAAGCCGCCTGAATCATCAGGGAGCTCACAGCCCCATGGATATCTGATTCACCGGCAAGGACCATCGAATTCTGAGCCAGTGACAGTCCAAGGCCCAATCCGGGGCCGAGTTCCCTGGGAATGGAATTAAAGCTCTGAACAGCCAGTGCATCAACCTTGTGCTGCTCCTTCAGGTGCAGCAGCTCATCACGAAATGCCAGGCTGGTAACCAGAAAATCCTGCTGTTCAACATGGCTGAGATCCAGCCACTTGGTTATCTGTGATATCTCCTCACGGTATTCCCTCTCCTGTAATTCAGCCCGCTTTTTCACCCCATTAATGCATTCCACCAGATCAATGGGCTGAATTTGTATGCCGAAGCGTTCCAGCAGTTCGCTCTCATTAATAATGGTGGTCCAGAAAAAGTCGATGCGGCTCCCGATGAACCCGATACGCATGGTTCTTACCGTTTTTACCACCCGGGATGCCCTCATGAATACCGAAAAGCCCCGAAGGAATGCCTCTTCCTCCACATGGCAGTTCTCAATATAGGTAAAGGGCACCTTCAGTTTTTTCAGAACCTTGCTGGCTGCAAACATCCCGCACAGGGTATCCCGCAGCCGTGATCCGTCGGGCAGCGGAGCAGGATCACGAGGTCCCCACAGCAGCACAGGAACACCGCACTGCTTTGCAATCATCGCCGCCGCCCCTTCAGTCCCGAAATTGCAGTGGGGAATAAACAGTGCATCTATTCCCTGGGACTTCAGGTGCTTCACCGCAGGTTCAACATGACTCTGGTCGCGGATCATCCCATCCGGCACCGCTTCATCCACGGTGCAGTAGTCGACATTCAGGCGGTCCATCTCTGCCAGCACCCGCTGCTTGTGGACCATGGCATCCTCATGGGAAAAGATAAACTTTCCAATTGGACATATTCCCAGACGAATGTGTTTTTTTTCTATCATCAGCCTGCTCCTGGTTGCATGGCAAGATATGAAGCGAATTCTTCAGCGAAAGCGCTTTCGACATAAATGTACCATCCGAAGGTTATGCTGTCAAATATAAACACTCTGGGAAATTCAGCTAGAACCTGCGGTAGTCATACACAACATTGAGCAGTACCGCAGTCTCTTCTGAGTCATTAAACAGCCGGTGCTCATACCGGGAGTCGAAGTATATGCTGTCACCGGTGCTCATATTGAATTCAACACCCTTATGAACAAACCTGACTGACCCGCTCACCACATACAGCATCTCTTCACTGTCATGGGTGAATTTTTCCGTCTTCCCCTGTGAAACAAGCAGCAGGTAGGGCGACATATGCTTGCCGGAAAAACTATGCACCAGCGGCTGATACGAGTAGGCAGCGCTGGATTCAATAGTCTCGGTGTTATGCTGATTATCTGCTTTTACAAAATCCACGTGATGTTCCCGGGCAAGTTTTTTCCTGTGTTCCTCAAAAAACACACTGATGTCCAGTTCAAGGGCCCGGGATATTTTCTGCAATGTCGGCAGACGGGGAGAAATATTTGAGTTCTCAATACGTGAAAGGTATCCCTTGGTAAAACCGGTTTCATCTGCAAGCTGCTGGAGAGTCATCTTCCGCTCTTTGCGGAGTCTCCTGATCTTGTAATTTATCTTTTCCAACATGATTCCCATACTTCCTTTACATATGCAGTACCGGAGATGATGCCGTCACGGCCTGTGCCGCTTGCCTCTTCCAGAGATATCCAGCCGCTAAAACCCCGCTGTTTCAGGAAAGAAAACAGCCGGGAAAACGGCACCAGCCCGGTCCCGATTACCACAGGATTCAATGCACCAGATGTGCGGGTGTCTGCTGCATGGACGCAGACAACTTCTTCTGCGATTCTCTCAAGCAGTTCAATGGGATCCTCGCCTGCCGCAATGGGGTTTGCGGTATCAAAGAGCAGTCTCACTGCAGATCCCTTCAGGGCATCTGCAATACGCAGATACACCTCTGACCTCAGGGAGAAATCGGCATACTGCCATATGCCGGGCTTCGAATGATTCTCATAGACAAGTTCCACCCCCGCCTGCCGGGCCGCATCCTGAGCTCTCAGAAATCCCTGGACCACCCACTGGACACCCTCATCAATACCGGTCTCAGGGTACCCCTGCCCCGCAACAAGGCGGACATACTTTGCCTTTACCTCGCCTGCAGCGGCAATATCATCACAGAGCTGCTGTACTTCCTTCTCCCGTACATCGGCAGAGGGATGGGCAAGGTCGGAATATGTATTGAACAGTACCGGAGAGATTCCCTCCGCTTCAGCTGCTTTTCTGCATGCTGAAATCTGCTCGTCCGGGTGTTTGCGGAAAAACAGCACCGAGAGGTCAAACCCGTCAAGCCCCGCATCTGAGGCTTCCTTGATCCACTGATGCAGGGTCATGGCCCCCTCAATAATTTGTGAAAAATATGATACCGGTAAGCAGCTGAGTTTCATGTACCATCTCCCTGTATACCCGCTCTCCACAGCATGGTAAGGCACATGACGGCCTCTGTCAATGCTGTGAAATAATAAACGGCCGGAGCGAATCAGCTTGGCTTTATCGAACCGGCCTGCCCTGAACAATTTTCCCGGTTTTCTGCAGCTGCATTATCCGAGAGTTATTACCTTCGGTTCCCAGCTGGTAATTTCATCCAGCGGATACATCGGCCGAGGAATACGGCTCCAGGAAAGTTTTGTAAGATCAGACTGTGTCACCCCCGGTGTGTCTATACGCACCAAAGAGGAGCGCCAGGGGCTGAAATACTGGAAATTGCTCCCGGTCTTGCAGACCACCATCTTTGCTTCCTCCATGGCAAGCCCAAGATGGGTGTACAGGATGGGCATATTGATGGTGTAGTTTCGCTCCGAAAGGATTACCAGGGAAATATTTCCAATTTCTATATGAGCGGCGGGGCCAAGATGGACAACCCCTCGATCTGTCATCGCAGTTAATCCCCGGGAAAAAGCCTGGACCGTTCCAGTTATTTCCGCGGGAGTGCTGAAGGGATCATATACTGCACCGACCTTCAGTGATATCCTCCCAAGGCCGTTGGATACAGCAGCCTGCACTGCCTTTGGATCAACAATGGGGATGAATGCACGGCACGGAATCTCCTGCCTGATCATCTCCTTGAGCAGGCATGTGCTGTCCCCGGTCCCCCCTCCGTACACCGCATCTCCGGTATCAGATATGATCACCAGGCCGGAGGGCTCATTGACTGCTGCTTTGATTCCTTCTTCTACCGAAAGCCGCTGGGAAATCCAGAACTGGTCACGCAGTTCCCATACCTCCCGGGCAAGTTCTTCGGCAATCTCCGAGGCTCTCTGGGGGTCCTTGTTTGTATATACCGTCACAGCCCAGCCCCCTTCCTCTACATCCACCCAGGGCTGCATTGGAAACAGCGATACGGACAGTACCCCTGGCTTCTGCTCAAGTTCCCGTGCATGGTCAAACCACTGCTTCATCGCTCCGTGTGAGGTGAGAAACTGGTCCTGGGGGGCAATCATCGGTATTTTCACATAGGCTGCCGACGGGGTGATGCCTTCGGTAATAATCCGATAGAGGGATGCTGCTCCCTTCATCCCCGTATGATAGAGATCATGGGGCT
>PWNW01000384.1 GCA_003557605.1 Spirochaetaceae bacterium | reverse complement strand
TGCTAAGAGAACAGAGAAAAGTAATTTCCATACTGACATACGTTCAAGGTATGTCCAGGTGGATATTGCTTTTCTTTTTTTTTGCATAAGGAAAGTTTCAGGAGGCTTCATGGGAATAGAGGATTTCTCAATGGATTTTTTTTCCTTGCAGGGAAAGCATGCGATTGTTACGGGAGGCAACACCGGCCTTGGGCAGGCTTTTTCGCTTTCCTTGGCAAAGGCCGGGGCTGATCTGCTGATTCCTACCATACACAGCAGTATTGAAGAGACAAGGACATTGGTTGAGCAGCAGCAGACACGGGTTGAATTCATGAATATCGACATCACCGAGAAGGGTTCACCAAAGCGGATTGTTGAGACATGCGCTGAAACCTTCGGATCTGTAGATATTTTAGTGAACTGCGCCGGCATCTGCATCAATGTTCCAGTAGAACAGTTCGGCAGAGACTGTTGGGATGATATGGTACGGGTCAATTTGACAGCCGCATTTGAACTGAGTTATGAAGCCTCAAAACATATGATTGCCCAAAAAGGCGGAAAGATCATAAATGTCTGTTCCCTTTTTTCATATCTGGGAGGGCAGTGGTCTCCGGCATATGCGGCAACAAAACACGGACTGGCTGGATTTACCAAGGCGTACTGTGATGAACTGGCACAGCACAACATACAGGTGAACGGAATTGCCCCTGGATATTTTGCTACCGAACTGACCGAGAAAACCCGAAATCATCCTGAAGCAGGCCCCAGGGTTATATCTCATATTCCCGCAGGGCGCTGGGGAGAGCTTGAAGAGCTGATGGGCGCCATGGTGTTTCTGGCAAGCAGGGCCTCGGATTACATGAACGGACATATCCTAGTCGTTGACGGGGGATATCTGGTCCGCTGAACAGGAGTGTCAGAATGAGGAAGCAGTACGTCATAGGAATTGACGGAGGATCTCAGAGCTCCAAGGTCGCAGTGTTCGACTTGAAGGGCCAGGTGATTTGTGAAGGCATAGAGAAGCTGAAGCCGTTGCAGCGGCCGAGGCATGGAGCTGTGGAGCATCCGGATGACGATCTATGGGATTCCCTGTGCATTGCAGGCAGGCGGGCCTTTGAAAACTTTCCCGGTGATGTGAAGGACATTCTTGGCGTCGGTTTGTGCACGATCCGGTGCTGCCGGGCTGACCTGAAGGAGGACGGCTCTCTTGCGTCTCCGGTTATGAGCTGGATGGACGAACGGCTTTCCAGGCCCTATGAGCACCTCAATCCCGAAGTGCGGTATGTCACCACCTCATCGGGGTATATCGGCTTCAGGCTTACGGGGGAATTCCGGGATACCGCATCAAATTATGAGGGGCCCTGGCCTATCGACAAGAATACCTGGGACTGGAGCACCGATCCCGAAATACTGAAACAGTACAGCATTCCCCGTCATATGCTCTTTGACCTGATTTCCCCCGGTTCAGTACTGGGATATGTAACAGAAGAGGCCTCCCGGCAGACTGGAATTCCAGCGGGTCTTCCGGTGGCTGCCACTGCCAACGATAAAGCTGTTGAAGCTCTCGGTGCCGGGCTGCTTCCAGGAAGCACAGCATTGGTTTCTCTGGGGACCTATATTGCTTCAATGGTCTACGGAAGCAGGAACATACCCGATGCACAGCACTTTTTTTCCAATATGGCATCGGTGCCGAACCACTTTCTCTATGAAAGCGGAGGGATTAGAAAGGGCATGTGGACGGTCAGCTGGTTTCGGGATCTGCTGGGGGATGATGTCAGAAGGGAGGCGAAGTGTCGGGGCTTAACCCCTGACCAGTACTTGGATGAAGAGGCAGCCAAGGTGCCGCCGGGCTGTGACGGCCTGATGACGGTCCTGGACTGGCTCGCCCCTCCCCAGCAGCCTTTCAGGAGAGGAATGATGATCGGGTTTGACGGACGCCACGGAAAAGGGCACATAGCCCGTTCAATTCTGGAAGGCATTGCCCTGACCATGAAGAATCATGCGGATTCGATGTGCCGAGAACTTGATATCTCACTTGATGAGATTATCGTATCCGGAGGGGGGTCAAACAGCAGAGTATTCATGCAGATTTTTTCTGATGTGTTTGGAGTACCGGCAAAACGCACCGTGGTCAATGACGCTGCTTCAGCAGGTTCTGCCGTGTGTGCTGCTGTTGCCGTCGGGGCATATCCGTCATTTTCTGAAGCAGTAAGGAATATGGTGCATCAGCGGGATGTGTTCCTGCCGGATGCAGAGCACTCAGCATGGTATCAGCAATATAATAACCAGGTGTATCGAAACATTAAAGGGTATACCGATGAACTGCTGAAGCAGGCCCATGGGCTTTTCAGCGGGAACGAAGAAACGTAGGAGACAGAAAGACATTATGAAACAGGACAAAGAACGGATTGCAGCTGATTTGAGGGGGATGCTTGAGCATCATCAGGTGGTCACTGAAGAGGAAGTGCTGAGGGAAAGCTCTCTTGACAGATTCAGGAGATTTGAAAAATGCCATGGCATATTCCGTCAGCCTTTCCCGGCTGCGGTTGTGTATGCACAGAGCACCGAAGAAGTATCTCAAGTGCTGAAGTATGCGAACGAGCATAGGGTGAATGTCATACCGAGGACGGGACAATCCGCGACGGAAGGTGGTCTGGAAAATATTGCTGAACGCTCCATCGTTCTTGATGGTTCACGGATGGATCAGGTTATCAGCATTGATACGTATAACATGCAGGCAACCGTGCAGTGCGGTGTCCCGCTGCAGCGGTTAGACGACCTGCTTCGGGAAAAGGGGTATACCACCGGGCATTCTCCCCAGTCAAAGCCCCTGGCGCAGCTTGGAGGGCTGACAGCAACCAGGAGCATCGGTCAGCTTTCAACCCTATACGGGGGTATTGAAGATATGGTAGTGGGCCTTGAGGCGGTGTTTCCCAACGGAGAAATTACCAGAATTAAGAATGTTCCCCGCCGTGCCGCAGGTCCTGACATCAGGCATGTCATCATCGGCAATGAAGGGGCTTTGTGCTTCATTACCGAAGTGACGGTGAAGATATTCCGGTATTATCCTGAGAATACCAGGTGCATGGGATACACACTGGAGAGCATGAAGACAGGGTTTGACATTCTCAGGGAAGTGATTTCCCAGGGATACCGTCCTTCGGTTGCCCGTCTGTATGACTCTGAGGATGCCCAATACCACTTTTCACATTTCTCTGAGGGACAGTGCGTTCTCATATTCATCACCGAAGGACCGAAGCCCCTGGCTGATGCTTCTGCGCAGGCCATTTCTGACATTGTCGATTCCTATGGTGTCTGCACCCCTGTTCCTTCCAAGATGATTCAGCGCTGGTTTGATAATCTCAACTGGGATCCTGAGAATATTGCCGAGGAGGAGCGGGAGATCATTGAGACAAAAAATATCTGCAATACAACGGAGATCTCCGCTGACTGGAGCACAATTCATGATATCTATGAAGTCTGCATACAGCGGATCAGAAAAGAGATACCGGACCTTACTCTATTAGGGGGGCACTCATCCCACAGCTATATTAACGGAACAAATCTCTATTTTGTGTATTTCTACAACGTGACCGGCAGCCCTGAGGAGGAGCTCCCAAAGTACCATATGCCGATCAAGAAAATTATTGTTGAGGAAACCATCAAAGCCGGAGGATCCATGTGCCACCACCATGGAGTGGGGAAGTACCGAACACGGTGGATCACAGATGAGTACGGGTCATCATACTATATCTTGAAGACCCTCAAGGAGACATTTGATCCTAACGGTATTATGAACAGGGGAACAATTTTTCCCATAGAGGACTAAATGCGGATTTGTGTATGCATTTCTCCGGCACCGGATCTTGAGATGCTGGCAGAGGAAGACTGGGTCATTGAAGATACCCATATAGACGTGAGCTTTGTAAAACAGCAGCTGAACTGTTTTGATGAAAGCGCCCTGGAGACAGCTCTAAGACTCTCAGATGCCCTTGGTTCCTGCAGGCTTACTGCTTTGACCATCGGCGGAAGGGAATCGGAGAATTTTATGAAGACGCTCTATGCGCTGGGGTTTGATCAATG
>PWNW01000302.1 GCA_003557605.1 Spirochaetaceae bacterium | reverse complement strand
CAATTCTGTCCAGTCGGGTTTTCATCATTCTACAAGAATATACAGCACCGAGGTTCTGTCAAGGTTTTTTTCCGGCTCAGGATGTGATGTTTTTTCACAAACCCGGCAGGTGTGCGTTTTTTTCACACCTGATGAAGAAGAATCGGGAAAACAAACCTCAGAGCCGATGCAGAAGCAGATCTATTAAATTTTTATCCATAATACAATTATAAAATTATTTCATCATTGCCTTGAAGAACTTTAAAATTGGCACAGAACATGCATATAGGTTAGTGCAACTAGTTTTTCATACCTCCTTTTACATACCATAATACATTACCTAGTTTGGCGGCCTGTTTTACCCCTCCCCCTCAGGCCGCCGCTTTTTTTCCTGCCGCCTATATGGTATGGTGTTTCTATGGCACAGAAGAGATCCTCACCTGATCATTACACCCTGCGTGCGAAAAAAGAGGGATATCCGGCACGATCGGTCTATAAGCTGGAAGAAATGCAGAAGAAGTTTTCCCTTATTCAGAAGGGGGACTCCGTACTTGATATCGGCGCTGCCCCGGGAAGCTGGACACTGTATATCTCAAGAAAACTGCTTGGTCCGTCCGGACGCATCACATCTGTGGACCTGAAACCCCTTGATATCTCACCGCTTCCGAAGCAGGTCACTGCTTTTCAGGGTGATGCATTTTCACAGGAAATCATGAAAAGCACCACTGAACGTGCACCATATCAGGTGGTGATAAGCGATGCTGCACCGTCGACTACCGGGAACAGGACTGTTGATACTGCCAGATCCGAGGAGCTTGTTCAGCAGATCATTTCCATGGCAGCATCTGTACTTGCACCGGGGGGAAACCTGGTGATTAAGCTGTTCCAGGGCGGTGGCGAACGGGAACTGCTGAAGCAGGTTTCCCTGATGTTCAGCAGGTCAAGGATGTACAAACCCAAGGCATGCAGGGATGATTCTTTTGAAGTGTTCCTCATCGGGCTCGATAAAAAGGAGGCGGAGCTATGACCGGCAGAGCGATTATTATCACAGATATGCAGTATGATTTCTGCGCAGAAGGAAGTCTTGCTGTTCAAGGAGCAGATGACTTAGTACCGGGAATCAATGCAGCAATGAAATCCTATTCTCTTGTAATCGCCACAAAGGACTGGCATCCTCCTGGGCACATCTCATATGCCTCTTCCCATAGGAACGCTGAACCCTTCAGCGTCATTGACACTTCTTCGGGGATGCAGGAACTGTGGCCTGATCACTGCACTGCCGGCACCAGGGGAGCGCAGCTGCATGATGATCTCGACCTGAGAAAGGTTTCTCTGATCCTTCATAAGGGAATGAATACCGATCTTGATTCCTATTCTGTGTTCAGGGAAAACGACAAGATCACACCTACGGGTCTCCACGGATACCTTCATGAACACGGAGTAACCCAGGTTGATCTCTGCGGAGTTGCTGCTGATGTGTGCGTCTACTTCAGCGCCCTTGACGCCCTGGAATTCGGGTATACTGTTACGCTGCTCACAGAACTGACCCGGGGAGTCGATGTACCCCCAGGTGCGCTGGAAAAGCGGCTGGGGGTACTGAAAAACAAAGGAGTTGAATTGGCTTAGTCCTGGGTAAATCCGTATTTCTGAACAAAGAGTTCTGCATTCTGGATTGATCCTCCTGCAGCGCCCTTAACGACATTGTTCACCAGAAGGGTAAACCCTATGCGCCCTTCCTTCTTTTTCACTCGACCGGTATACACCACCATTCCTCGAGGAGTTCCCCAGAATGCATATTTCGGCTGGGGGAAGGTCTGGTCGCTCTTATAGATCACCGGCTTCACCGGGGTTGACGGAAGTCCGGTTTCGGGAAGAATAAACTCCTCCCAGTCCCGGATGATATCTTCAATCTCAACCTGGTCACGGAATTTCAACCATACGGTCATCAGGTGACCGAACATTACCGGAACCCTGACGCAGTATACGTAGACAACAGGATCTATTGAGAGGATCTTTTTTATCTCAACCTCAATCTTCTCCTCCTCCTTTGAAATATAGGGGATGACGTTATCGGTGATGTCGAAGGAGGAAAGTCCGGGATACCCAGCTCCGCTTACTGACTGATATGTGGAAATATGCATCTCTTCTATCCCGTGAACGCGCAGCGGAGCGAGGGCCATGGCTAGTCCGGTGGTGACGCAGTTTGCATTGGTGACCACAAACCCGTTGTCAGGGTATCCCTGTCTATGTATCATTTCCAGGGACTCATAATTAGCCTCGGGAATCAGAATCGGCACATGGTCTTCATATCTGAGCGCCCCGGCATTGGTAAACACATAAAACCCGTTGGAACGAAGCTCAGGCTCCATGCTTTTGGAGATTTCTGCAGGCATGGCGGAGAATACAATCTTTACACCGGCTTCACGCATAGCTTCTATGTTGAATTCACGTATTTCCATATCGGCAACTGACTCAGGAATTTCAAAGGGTATTACCCAATGGGCTGAATCACCGTAGCGCTGTCCAATCCGGGCAGCAGATGCTGTCACATATGCAGTCTCAAACCAGGGATGCTCTGAAAGCATCCACATAAAGACCTGTCCGACTGCACCGGTAGAGCCGATGACGGCAACCTTGATTTTTTTCATTTTCACCTCCGTGGGTACTGCAGATGATGCAATGCATGACCGTACTATAGAATTTATACAAATATTTTCACTATTTATACAATACGCATCTTTCTTGTTCTTATAATAACAATTTGTTATTTTAATTACAATATGTTAGAATATCTTTTTTTAGGAAATTCCTGCACTTGCATCCTTTCAGAATTTCCTGCATCATATTCCCATGGATACACCGAAAAAGACCAGTCCAATTACCGTAGTGTATGGAAACACCCCTGACAGAATGACGGAACTGCTGCTGTCAACCGTCTCTCTCGCCTCCCGCATACCCCAGGGAGCATCAATCGGCATTAAGCCGAACCTGGTTGTTGCCCGCCCGGCAAGCCAGGGAGCAACTACCACTCCTGAGATAGTTGAAGGGATCATCCGACATCTGCAGGACCATGGACACAACCGTGTTTCGGTACTGGAAAGCGTCTGGGTCGGAGACTCCACAAAACGTGCATACCGAAAATGCGGGTATGAAAACATTTCAAGGAAGTACAATGTTCCCCTCATTGATCTGAAGGATGATGATTCCGTCACCATCCAGGCAGAAAACCGGTCCTACGACATATGTGCAGCTATGCAGGGCATCGACTTCCTGATAAACGTGCCGGTGCTGAAAGGACACTGCCAGACGGTGATGACTGGAGCACTGAAGAACCTGAAAGGGTGCATTCCCGATTCGGAGAAGCGAAGATACCATTCCCTGGGGCTTCACCGGCCGATAGCAGACCTTAACCGGATAATCCGGCAGGACTGGATTATTATGGATGCTTTATGCGGGGATTTGAGTTTTGAAGAAGGAGGAGATCCCTCCACGATGCACCGCATCATATCTGCAGAGGACCCGGTGCTGCTTGACAGCTACTGCTGCACCCTCCTGGGATTTACTCCCCGGCAGGTTCCATACATTCAGAAAGCTGCAGATCTTGGTGTCGGAAAGCTGTATGACGGGGATGAAGTTCTTGAACTCAACAATCCCGACGATTCCTACCATATTCCAAGAATGCACAGGTCTTTTGAGCATCTTGTCGATCAGCGAGATGCCTGTTCTGCATGTTACGGCGCCCTTGTCAGGGCATTGATGGAAACCGACGATCAGCTTTTCGATCAGCTTCAGCAGCTGAGCAGAAAGCTTGATGCACCTGCTGCAGCCGTGGGACAGGCCTTTGATTCCGGTGCATGGCCCTTCAGCAGGACCCTCGGTATCGGCAGCTGCACTTCCTCCGCTGATATGTTTGTAAAAGGCTGCCCTCCTACGGCTGAGATGATCAAAAAAGGGATCAGGGATTTCCTTGGACAGCAGTGATGCTCTGTGTCTCCCTGTTGACACAATCCACGGTACGCCTTATCATATAGGAAATTACACACGCATGTAAGGAATTTTCCTGCCTGTCTGCATTACATACTAATACTGAATCGCCTGTGTTCT
>PWNW01000234.1 GCA_003557605.1 Spirochaetaceae bacterium | reverse complement strand
TCTTCTTTGTGGATGACAACTTCATTATCAACAGGCAGCAACTCAAGTTTGACCTGCTGCCCCGTCTTATCACATGGATGGAAAAGAGAAACTTTCCCTTTCTGTTCAACACCCAAGCGTCCATTAATATCTGCGATGATCCTGAGCTCATGGATCTCATGGTGCGTGCTGGCTTCAACAAAGTTTTTGTAGGGATTGAGACACCCCATGAAGCATCTCTTGGAGAATGCTCTAAGAACCACAATCTGAACAGGAATCTCATCGATTCGGTAAAGACCATTCAGCAGGCAGGTCTTGAGGTGCAGGGAGGGTTTATCGTAGGGTTCGACAGTGATCCTCGCACCATATTTGATGACCAGATCACCTTTATCCAGAACACCTCTATCATGACCGCTATGGTGGGCCTCCTCAATGCAATGAAGGGGACAGAGCTCTATCACAGGCTGGAGAGGGAGGATCGGTTAATCAAAGAGGGCTCCGGCGATAATACTGACTGCTCAATAAACTTTCTCCCCCGCATGGACCTGGGATATCTTAAAGCTGGATATAAACGCTTAGTGGCAACCATCTACAGTCCTGAACACTATTATGCCCGGGTCAGGGAGTTTTTAAAAACCTGCAAGAGATTGCCTGCTGCCAGGAGTTTTACCTTCCAGCCCGTCCATTTCTTCTCCTTTTTGCAATCGGTCATGCGTATTGGTATTGCCGGGAGAGAACGGGTGCAGTACTGGAAGCTCTTGTTCTGGACCATATTTCGTCGTCCGAAGTATTTCCCCCTGGCAGTCACCTATGCCATCTATGGATATCATTATCGCAGGACAGCCGACAGGATGCTGAAGAAAAGCCCTGATCTTATATAGACGATCCCATCATGCAGACAGCCCTGCCGACTTCAGATACCTGTTTCATCGATTAAAAAGAAATTGTCGGGGCACCAATATTGTCTCCTAAATTAGGCCGCGACATCTTCTACTCATTCATATATTATGGTATCTTTAAATTATTAAAGGAGATAATATCTATGCATCAGCTGGCTGTCCTTTGGGATATAGAAAACGTCACACCGAAGTCCGAATCCGGGTTCCTGCAGGACCTGTTTGATTTTCTTGAACATGATAACTGCAAAATATCCTCGTCCATCTGTTTTGGTGACTGGACACGATACAACTTAAAACGGGTCTCTACTTCGTTGTTTGAAAAAAACTTTGAGCTTGTGCATGTGCCCAGGTCAAGGAAGAACAGTGCCGATATTTCACTGATCACCCATGCCACAGAGATGATATTCCTCTATCCTCACTTGGACCGCTTCGTGCTGATCACCGGAGATGCTGATTTCAGACCCCTGCTGCAGACTCTGCGCAAGCATGGAAAAGAGACATGGGTTATCTGTGACGCAGGAAATGCTTCTGAAGATCTGTTGGCATTAGCTGACCGATATTTTGACTACCGCAGCATCGGAACGGACTACACCGATGAACCGGATACTGAAGCGGCTACCGATATTGCCTCATCGGTGACCAAGGAAAATGCCTTCCAGCTGTTTCAGGAAGCAGTCACCATGATGCTGAAGCAGAAAAAGACCCCTTCCCTTGGTTCTGTGAAGGTAAAGATGAAACTGCTTAATGAAAACTTCAATGAGAAGACCTACGGGTATGGAGGCTGGAAGGAGTTTGTCCTGGACGCGATGTCCAAGACCCAGGTATCCATTGACCCTGAGAACAAGAACAACCTGGTTCTTAACTCACCTAACGTGGAGGAAAGCCTTCCGGAAATATTCCAAAAACTGCTTTCAACTCTTCCAAAAACAGGAGACTGGGTAACCTTCTCCCGCTCCAGTCAGCTGCTCAACAGTGCGCAGGTCAACCTGAAGGAGTTCGGGTACAACCGCTTTAAATCGCTGATCATTGACGCAGAAAAAAGAAACCTGGTTGAAACAAAATACGAAGATATGACCTGGTATATGAAGAAGAAGTAATCCTACAGGAGAGAGGTCCATGAAAGAAAACAAATCCTTTGCCCGCACCCTTGCATTCATCAACGGTGCTGCCTTGGCGGCAGTCATCCTGATAAACGCCCTTGCCAATGCTCTGCCGATTAACGGCATCACCACCGGGGAAATTTCAGATCTCTACGTAAACCTCTTTGTACCGGCGGGCATCACCTTTTCCATTTGGGGACTTATATACCTGCTTCTGATTGTCTGGGTGATCTTCCAGTTCCGTGCATCAAAGACTCCTCAGTATGCATCGGTGCTGAAAAGCGGCCCCTGGTTTCTTGTATCCTCCGTCGGAAACATTCTCTGGATACTTTTCTGGCATTACCTGATGGTATGGCTTTCGCTGGCCGCAATGCTTGTGGTGCTCTTCAGCCTGATCAAACTGTACCTCAGTATAGACGTAGGATCTACGGACACCACCATGCAGGAAAAACTGATGTACCATCTTCCGATAAGCGTATACCTAGGATGGATTTCCGTAGCAACAATCGCCAACGTGACAGCAGTGCTGGTCAGCATCCAATGGAGGGGATTCGGCATACCTGAATCTGTCTGGACAGTAATCGTAATTGCCGCAGGGGTTGTCGTGGCGGTTGGAATGATTATCCGCAGACGAGATCTGGTCCATCCCCTGGTAGTCATCTGGGCATATATCGGAATTGTCATAAAGCGCAGCGCTGATGCTGAACCGGTAACCAGCGTGATTGCTGCCGTATGGATTGCCGTGGCGTTAATAATTGCGGCTGTTGCCGTCTCTGCCCTGAAGGGGAGAAACTACCTGGCTTATGCCAAAAAATAAGACAGGCAGACATATATGAGCAGGTGCCGATGGTATTATCGGAAGCAGTCATGGTACCGGTAACAGAGCACGGGTTAACATATATCGTATAAATTTTTTCAGCGCTCCATGATTTTTGCTTTATCCCCTTTCCTGTTCACCCGCGACGGGACACTGATACGGGTATGCCGAGGGTCACTAGGAAACTGAAAAATTCACGTTCAAGGTCATGCTCCTCTATGATTCGTCCAAATACTGCAGTAAGGGTGCCGTCATAGGAGATCACCGAGCAGTTTTTTCGGTTTATCCTGTTTGCACCCAGGACAAACTGGAATCCCTGCACGTGGGGTTTTATCTCATCTGGAACAGTCACCTCCCCAAGGTTTGAAAGAGTCCCGGAATAGAGGTTCTCTCCATAATGATTGAACACATATGTAATTACCCGATTCTTCACTGCCAGGGGCATCATTCTGATGAGCATCTGCTTTTCCATGTAGACATTGGAACAGAATTCCTCCCTCAGGTATTTTTCATTCAGCTCATACCGCATGAAATGATGCACTTGATGAAGGATTTCATCAAAATCATAGTCGCCGAGATACGGGTCAATTCCCGGCTTAATAAATAACGTGAAATTCCGAAGCGTGCTGGAGCCGTAGAGTTTTCTCAGGTTGACAGGAACTGAGATTTTTACGGCACGCTGTTTTCCCCCCTGCGCTTTCTGCAGCCGGTAGAGTGCCAGGATATACACTGCTGTGAGCATTTCTGTGATGCTCACCCCCCTTCCCCTGCAGTACTGGAGCAGGTCATCCACGGGCATCTTGCCTGAAGTTATTATCAGACGTCCTGTTTCTAAATGAGTCCCCTTGATATGAAACACCGGAGAGGATGCTTTGGGACGTCTAGGTTTCACATCATAAAACCGGGAAAATGAGTCCTCCATCTCCTCAAGAGGGGGAGTTTCGTATTTGTCCTTGATATTCCCCTCCCGGGAAATAGTCAGTCCAGGATGCCGTATCTCCAAGTATTCAGCTGTCAGAGTCTGCAGAAACACCAGAGCTCCGGTGCCGTCGGTAACTGCGTGAAACACCTCAAGGGCAATGGTACGTTCACTCCAGCGCACCCTGAAGTGATATCTGTCTGATTCGGTCCTTACAATTCTTCGGCAGTAGGGAGGTCCGTCGGGCTCAATGGTGAAATGGCGATGGTTGGGTTCAAAATAGTACCAGAACAGTCCGGTAACCAGACTGACCTGAAAGGCGGGAAACCGCTCCATAATACGGTTTACCGCCTTTTCCAGGATGCCCGGATCAAC
>PWNW01000271.1 GCA_003557605.1 Spirochaetaceae bacterium | reverse complement strand
CGGGTCCTGCCTGGGATGCTCCAGAAATCCGTTGTGTTTCGCACTAGCCATCATACACCTCCTCGGTTGCAGAAAGGGTCTCGCCGTCACGATCCTCATTCATCTTCATCCTTTCAAGGACTTTTCGGTAGTCCACAGGGATTACCTTTACAAACATCGGAAGCTGAGCTTCCCAGTCATCAAGAATCATTGCAGCGGCTCTGCTTCCAGTCCAGGCAAGATGCTGCTCCAGCATCTTTTTCAGGGTGTTTCTGTCCTCTTTGCTCCATACGCTTTCAAGGTCCACCATGTCCAGGTTGCATCGGGTATCAAAAAGTTCCGAAGGATCATAGACGTAGGCTGTTCCCCCGCTCATCCCTGCGGCAAAATTCTTTCCCGTTGATCCGATGACAACAACCGTACCTCCCGTCATATACTCACATCCATGATCACCAATTCCTTCGACAACCGCAGATGCCCCGCTGTTTCGTACGGCAAAACGTTCGCCGGCAGTGCCGTTGATGAACACCTCCCCGGCAACTGCTCCATAGAGCACCACATTCCCGCAGATGGTGTTTGTCTCAGCTCTGAAGGTGGATTCCTTCGGAGGGACCACAATTATGCGCCCACCGCTCATGCTTTTCCCCATGAAGTCATTCACTTCACCTTCAATGGTCATGGTCACACCCGGGGCAAGAAAGGCTCCGAAGCTCTGTCCCCCTGAACCAGTGAAATTCAGCTGAATTGAATTCTCCGGAAGACCTGACGGTCCGAAGGTTTTGATAATCTCTCCGCTGAGTTTTGCTCCTGCGGTTCTGTCCCTGTTTGAAATTGCCATACTGATGTTCTTCGGAAATTTTGTTTTCCGGCTGAGAGTGCCTATCATCTGCTCGAGCTGCTGATCAAATTCGGAGGATGCAGCAGACTCAGCCCGCATGACGTTCCTCAAAGGGGTATTGGTCCCCAGGTGTTCACGGCTGAGAATTTTCTCTAAATTCACATGATGGGCCTTCCAGTGATCAACAGCGGGTTGCACATCAAGCATGTCGACCCTTCCAACCATGTCATCAAGGTTCCGGAACCCCAGTTCAGCCATAATCTCACGCAGTTCCTGGGCAGCAAATCTGAGAAATCTCTGGACATGCACTGCACGTCCCTTGAAGCGTTTTCTCAGCTCCGGATCCTGGGTGGCAACTCCCACCGGGCAGGTGTTGAGATGGCATTTTCTCATCATTACGCATCCGAGGCAGATCAGCAGGGCGGTACCGAAACCGAACTCCTCTGCCCCCAGCAGTGCAGCTATCGCAAGATCCCTGCCGGTTTTCAAGTGTCCGTCAACCTGGAGGATGACTCTTCCGCGAAGAGAGTTGATCATCAGTGACTGCTGCGTCTCTGCAAGCCCCAGTTCCCAGGGAAGCCCTGCATGACGTATTGCAGTGAGGGGTGACGCACCGGTTCCCCCGTTCTGTCCGGAAATAAGCACCCTGTCAGCCTTCGCTTTAGCAACCCCTGAAGCAATCGTGCCTACTCCAGGTTCCGAAACAAGCTTCACGGAGATCTCAGCGGAGGGATTCACGGTACGCAGATCAAGGATCAGCTGCGAGAGGTCCTCTATTGAATAGATGTCGTGATGCGGCGGCGGGCTGATAAGAGTCACCCCTGGGGTGGTATGGCGGATTTTTGCAATATAGTCAGTCACCTTATGTCCTGGAAGCTGTCCCCCCTCGCCGGGTTTTGCTCCCTGGGCCATTTTAATCTGCAGCTCATCAGCATGAATCACATACTCTGCGGTAACTCCGAAACGCCCCGATGCGATCTGCTTGATTCTAGACCGTTTTGTATCTCCATGTTCATCTACTTTGTAGCGCTCAGAGTCCTCTCCCCCCTCACCGCTGTTGCTCTTTGCACCAAGCCTGTTCATAGCAACAGCTACAGTTTCATGCGCTTCCCTGCTTATTGACCCGATGGACATTGCCGCAGATACAAACCGCCTGGTTATTTCCTCCACCGGTTCTACCTCACTGATGTCCACGGGTTCTGCTTTCCTGAACTTCATAAGCCCCCGCAGTTCCCCGTTGTCACGGTAGCACCGGTCCATCATAGTGGTAAACTCTTTAAAGACCCCGTAGTCATCGGTGCGGACCGCATGCTGGAGCTTGTAGATGGACTGGGGCGTCCAGTAATGCTGTTCACCGTTCTTTCTGTACCGGTATATGCTTCCGGCAGGAAGCAGGGTCGGCTGGATTCCCCGTTTTGGAAAGGCCTGATCCATGCGCCGCTGCACCTCAAGACTGATTTCCTTCAGACCGATGCCTCCGATTCGGGAAATAGTTCCGGTAAAGTACGTGTCAATCACATCCTGGTTAATTCCCAGGGCTTCAAACATCTGGGTGCCGAAAAAACTGTGAAGAGTAGATATCCCCATTCTGCTGAACGTTTTCAGCAGTCCCTTATTCAGGGCATTCACATAGTTGTCAGATGCAACTTCAGGTGATATATCCCCTGCTGCCCCCTCCTCTGCCAGTTCCCGTACGGTATGGAAAGCTGCATAGGGACAAATCGCATCAGTACCGTAGGCTAGGTAGAGCGCCATATGAAAGACTTCTCTGGCTTCCCCGGTTTCGACAATAATGCCCACTTTACCCCGAAGCTTCTTTTTGATCATTCGATGGTGAACCCCAGCTGCAGAAAGCAGGGAGGGAATCGGGGCCCGGCCTTCCCCTGCATTGCGGTCGGTGAGAATCAGCAGGGAAAATCCGCTCCGGGCGGCTTTTTCTGCCTGCTGGAACACCTCTTCCAGCGCCTGTTTCAGGGACGCTCCGGTATCATCAGGAATAAAGGTGCAGTCAATATCAACGGGCATCAATGCTTCATGCCCGCTGTTTCTCAAGCGCACCATATCCCTGATGCTGAGAATCGGATGATTGAGCTTCAGCGCTCGGTACTGCTTCGATTCCAGATCAAGGGGATTGCTTTCATTTTCGATATAACTTTCCAGGGACATGACCAGCTGTTCCCGCAGCGGATCTATGGGAGGGTTGGTCACCTGGGCAAAGAGCTGGCGAAAGTAGCTGAACAGCAGGTGGGTATGGTCCGAGAGTACAGGAATCCCCGTATCGTTGCCCATCGATCCGATGGCCTCCTGTCCCTGCTTGGCCATCGGAAGCATCAAGGTTTTCAGGTCCTCATCGGTATATCCGAAGATCAGCTGCTTTATCACCAGCTGCTCCTTCTCAAGCTTCGGGACCCCCGAGGGCATAAACAGCCCCCGCAGCTCAATGTTTCGTTCCTTGACCCATCTCCGGTAGGGAAACTGCCGTGAGATTTTTGCCTTGATTTCGTTGTCAGGCACTACCCTATGCTGGTGCAGGTCCACAAGGAACATCTTTCCCGGCTGCAGCCTGCCCTTGGATCTGACATCTTGCGGTTTTACGTCAAGGACTCCGGCTTCTGATGCCATGATAATTCTTCCATCATGGGTAACAAGGTACCTGGCAGGACGCAGGCCGTTCCTGTCAAGGGTTGCTCCAATGAACCGTCCGTCGGTAAACACCACTGCCGCAGGTCCGTCCCAGGGCTCCATAATCGTAGAATGGTACTCATAGAATGCCCGCTTATCTTCACTCATATGGATCTCAGGACTATAGGCTTCGGGGATCATCATCATCATGACGTGGGGGATGCTTCGCCCGCTGAGATGAAACAGCTCCATTACTGAATCAAAAACTGCTGAATCGCTGCCGGTCTCATCAATAACAGGCAGAATATTCTTCAGCTCCTCGCCGATGCTCCGGGAGCTCATGTACCCCTCCCTGGCGCGCTGACGATGAATATTCCCCTGGACAGTGTTGAATTCACCGTTATGGGCGATATACCTGAAGGGCTGGGCAAGCCTCCATTCGGGAAGGGTGTTTGTGGAAAACCGTGAATGAACAATGCAGTAGGGGCTTTTCAGACGCTGGTCCGAAAGATCAGGATAATATTCGCAGACCTGATCTCCGGTAAGCAAACCTTTATATACCAGGGTTTCAGCAGAAAGACTGCAGATGTAGAACTGCGAGGCATCGCCGGTAATTTCCCTAGCAACCTCCTTTTCGACCAGACGCCGCATCACATAGAGCTTTT
>PWNW01000255.1 GCA_003557605.1 Spirochaetaceae bacterium | reverse complement strand
TGGATTCCGGGGATGCCGGCTGGCAATCATCTATCCTGAAATCCTTGAGATGCAGGTGCGTGCCATTATGGAGGCGGCGCTGAACGTCAAGGCTGAAGGGGTGGACGTGCATCCTGAGATAATGATTCCCCTCGTAGGCATCGACAAGGAGCTTGAGTATACCAAAAAGCATGCTGAAGCAACCATCAAAAAGGTATTCGAAGAGAAGGGAAGCGAGATTTCCTACAAGATCGGCACTATGATTGAAGTTCCCCGTGCTTGTCTGACCGCTGACGAAATTGCCGTCCATGCGGAGTTCTTTTCCTTCGGCACCAACGACCTGACCCAGATGGCCTGCGGATTCAGCCGGGATGATTCTGGAAAATTCCTCAGCAGCTATGTGGAGGATACGGATAAGCAGTTCTACGAATATGATCCCTTCCAGGTGATAGATTTCAAGGGAGTCGGAAAACTGGTACGTATGGCAGTGGACCAGGGAAGAAGTGTTAAAAGTGATTTGAAGCTGGGTATCTGCGGCGAGCATGGGGGAGACCCCAAGACCATTGAGTTCTGCGACGAGCTGAACCTCGACTACGTCAGCTGCTCACCCTACCGGGTTCCCATAGCACGGCTTTCTGCAGCCCAGGCTGCGCTGAAGCACAGAAAGTAAGAATCCCGTAATAATCTATGTGATGCAGGACTGCCTGAAGGGCAGTCCTGCTGCATGTCAGAGTTAATAAGCTTTCCGTATAAGCCGGGTAAGAAACATGCTCGGCCGTACGTTGAAGGTTCCGAGTTTTCGGTCATTGCCCTTTGGGCGGCTCTGGGCTTCCAGTACTCCCATGGGAAGAAGCTTTCTGACTGCGCAGGTGCTGAGAGCTTCAGCAAACTCTGAAAAATCCATGAAAAGTTCATCCAGCAGACTGATCCCGTAGATGTTCACGATTTCCAACGCATAGCTGCGAAGCTGGTACCACTTCTGTTCGCTCTGCAGCAGCAGGAAGAACAGGGCGTTCATCACCAGCCGGGCCATGTCTTCAAATTCTTCGTCAAACAGATCCTCTACCGTATAGGTAATGTTCTCCAGATCGATCTTGCCTGCATTGGCCGGACCGGCAAGCTGCAGAAAGAGGTCTTTTGTGCTCTGGGATTGATCTAAGCGAAAGATACCGCTGTTTTCCAGGGATCTTCCGAGATTTTCAGCCTGAGAAGGCAGGGGGCTTTGGATATGATCAAGGGCATAGCATTTGTCCTGCTCGCTGATCAGATGCTCAGATCCTTTTGATCTGATATCTTCGATGTACTGAATATACTCCTGGTAATCAATACCCAGCTCTTCACACTCTTTCCTGCAGTCAAAGGGTTTACCTTTGTCTGCTGCATATAACTGCTTTACGGCCAGCATAAAGTATTTCATCAGTACAGGGGAAATACTTGATTCACTATTTTCCATAAAGGGTCTGTCTGCGTGGTCCCAGGGTGCATAAAACCCGGTAAGTTCCTTCCCAAGGTCCATCACATGGGGATACGCAGAGTGCTCCCAGCTCTCTGCATCAAGGGGAACACTAGGAACAGACCGTGCCAGCTGGGAGCATACTGCAGCCATATCTTCCCGGCAGCTTGTCAGCAGATAGAGAAATGACCGGTTTTCATCTGTATAGAACACGGGGGGAATAATACTCAGACGTTCCGCCGTCCAGGAATCAGCATCATCGGAGTCTTCATTCGGGCCCAAGTAGGTATAGCAGGTGATCCCTCCGGCTTCCTTTTCACTCAGCTGGGAAAGCATCTTTGCATAGGGAGCATAACCTCCGTTAAGATGTCTGCCGTAGTACCTGAGCACGATATTGCCGTACTCTTCAAGTTCTGCATCAGCAGCTGCTAAAAGGGTTAAAAGCTCATGAAACCGGGACTGAACTGCTTTGGTGAATGCTTTCGGAGTTCTCGGTTCAGCTCTAAAACCCGCTAAAAAGAACCTGAAGTCGTCAGGAAGCAGGGAGGTGATATGAACTGCGGTACCAATGCTGCAGCGAAAAGCAGGGGTGTCAAGAACCAGGGAGAAGGCAAAGGGAGTGCCCTCCTTCAGTTCAGGGCAATACAGCAGTTTCCCGTCATCGGGATACAGGGCATCCCTGGCGGTAAACAGACCGTCACCCTCGGATGAAAGTATTTCCTGGAGGGACCATACTGGCGGTTTTTTCCTGATTGCTTCAGCAAGCCCCTGATAAGATTCCTGCATACTGCAGATTAGTTCGTCACAAGACTCCGGCGTCCTCAATACATCTGCAAGGGCATGGGCTTTTATCAGATCATCTGCCTGGGTGAAACTTGATGGAACCTCTGTGAACAGGTCCTGCTGCCTTTTTCTGCGCTGCAGGGATACAGCGCGGGACATCAGAAGTTCAGCCCCCTCCCTGTACTGACCTGCAGTTTCTGTAAAAACTGCTTTGTCTGCTGAGTTCATGGGTGCATTGTATCAAGGAACAGGAAAAAAGTAATTCCCTTTCATCTCATGTTGATGGATGCTTTGAAAGAAATGAACGGATGATTCCCTGAATGAACAATCTACGTTCCCTGGAGGTGTAATAGAGGTGGCCGCATTCGGGAAGAAGATGGGCTTCAACATTTGGAAGAATGCGCTTTGCACGTTCAATGACCTGTTTTCCTGGAAACAGTGCATCCTGCTCTCCTGCCAGGAGCAGCACCGGCGCATGGAAGGATGAGATCTCTTCGGTTTTCACATTGCTCGGCATGTTGGGGTTCACTGAAACATGGTGAAAGGTGGTCCTCATCATCTCCAGGGTGTCCTGGTCTATGGGTTCTCCAGGGGATGCCATGGGCTGAAATGTCTTTTCAAACCAGCTCTCTTTTTTTGAAACAAGGTACATCATCATGGGAATGCCCATTGACCATATCAGTTTGGTTTTTGACGCATTGCATATTCCAGCAGGGACAAGCAGTACGGCCTTTTCTATTTTCTCCGGTGATACGCACATCAGTTTCATCACGATGCCGCCTCCGAAGGATTCACCCATACAGACCGCCTTGCCGAGTCCCAGGGAATCGATGACATCAGAGGCCCATTGGCCGTAGGCTAGGGTGTCTGATGAGAGGGTCTTCTGGGCGCTTTTTCCAGGATGACCGATAGTGTCAGGGGCATATACCAGATGATCCTGAATCAGGTGAAGGTTCTGCAGCAGCGAGAAGGCGGCAGTGCTGTTGCCGCCGTGGAACAGCACAACCGGAGTTCCCTGGCTGTTGCCTGTCTGCAGAATATGGGTTTTCCCGAATCGGGTTTCAGCATAGATATCAGTGCAGGGCACCCCCAGACGCTTCATCTGCCGGTCATAGAGTTCATATATGAGCTGTTCTCCCTCCTGGGTTTTGTATATTCCTTTCATTGCAGCATCCTTATCTTTTGATCAGTTCTGACCAGTATACACGATATAAGACCTCGGGGGAAAAAAAGCTCTAAAGGGTTCATGCTGAACATGACAAATATCATGGGGGAATATGACACATTTCAGGATTTCAGCAGATTCTCCCCTGTGATAGGGTAGGGTCGGGAGGAAGAACTATGATGCTTGAAGCACGGGGACTAGTGAAACGGTACGGTGACGTCGCGGCAGTGGACGGAGTGGACATATGTGTTGATTCAGGAGAGGTGCTGGGTCTTTTAGGGCCTAACGGCGCAGGAAAGACCACCGCCATTCACTGCATGATGGGACTGACGGTGCCAGACAGCGGTGAAGTCACCCTGGACGGAGATGGAAGACGTATTCCCGCAGAGAAGGCCAAACACCTCATTGGTTTGGTTCCCCAGGACATTGCGGTCTTTGAGGACCTGACTGCCCAGGAAAATGTGACCTTTTTCGCCCGTCTTTATGGGCTGAAGGGAAAAGCCCTTGCAGACGGAGTTGCCTATGCCTTGGAGTGCACCGGACTCTCCGATAAGGGAAAACAGAAACCGAAGACCTTTTCCGGGGGAATGAAGCGAAGGCTCAATATTGCATGCGCCTTGGCCCATAGGCCGAAGCTGCTGATTATGGATGAGCCGACGGTGGGAATTGATCCCCAGTCAAGAAATCATATCCTGGAATCGGTGCGGATGCTGCATCGGGAGAATA
>PWNW01000152.1 GCA_003557605.1 Spirochaetaceae bacterium | reverse complement strand
GGTATGATAAGGAGAAAAATACATGAAACAAAACCATACGGGAATACTATATATCGGCCTGATTGCCGCAATGATGGGATACGGCATAGCCATGCCGGTCCTTCCCTTCTACATCACCGGCATGGGGGGAACTGGGATACACTACGGACTGTTAATTGCCTGCTACGGAATCATGCAGCTGCTGTTTGCACCGGTCTGGGGCAGCCTGTCGGATGCATGGGGAAGAAAACCGGTGCTCCTTCTTGGTATGGCAGGGCTTTCAGCAGCCATGGTGCTGCTCGCCCTTTCCACAGAACTATGGATGCTCTATGCAGCACAGCTGCTCTCAGGAACTCTATCATCCGCAATGCTTCCTGCTTCCCAGGCATACATCAGCGACAGCACCAGTTCATCAGAACGTGCCGGCGCCATGGGTAAAATCGGAGGTTCCGTAGGCATCGGCATCATACTAGGGCCTGGAATCGGCGGGCTGCTGGCCTCAGAGCATCTTTCTACCCCCTTCTTTGCCGCATCCATCTTCTGCGCCCTCACTTGCGTACTGATTTTCATTCTGCTTCCGGAGTCGCTGAAACCGGAGGATCGCCATGCCCCGGAATCCCTGCGGATTCTGCAGCTCCAGGGCCTGAAAAGCATGCTGTTCTCAGCTGCCGGGTACGGTCTTGCCGCCGTATTTCTGGCAATCCTCGCCCAGACCATGTTTTCCAGCATCTACGGTCTTTATGTGATGCAGCGATTCGGGTACGGTCCTGAACAGGTTGGGTATATTATGACCGTGATGGCCTTCATATATGCTTTATCCCAGGGACTGATTGCAGGCCCCTTGAACAGGAAGTTCCGGGAAACAACGGTCATACCAGCGGCACTATTCGGGACATCTGTGGGGTTTATCATGATGATTGCAGCAGAAAGCTTCATTGCAGTGCTGCTTTCGGTAAGCTTCTTCATCCTGATGAATTCGCTGCTGAAGCCCACATCCCTGTCATGGATATCAAAGCATGCGGGGAGCAGTCAAGGAAAAGCCATGGGCATTGCCGAATCATCCATGAGCATCGGCAGGACCGTGGGACCCCTCTGCGCCGGACTGATCTTTGACGTAAATATCTTCGCTCCCTTTATTGTCGGCAGTGCTGTACTGGCAGCTGCCTCTGCAGCCATGCTGGCATTGCGCAAGCCCCTGACAGCTGAAGCATGGGATACAAAAGACTAATTTTCCCCTATTCGACGGAGGTGCGGTTTTTTCCCAGGGCTTTGGACCGGTACAATGCGGCATCGGCCCTCTGAAATACCTGCTCCGTCGAAGTGTCTTCCCCCGCCCTTTCAGATACTCCCATGCTGACAGTCACCGTACCAGCCTTCCGGAATTCAAACTCCTCGATACGTGTGCGGATCCGCTCCGCGGTTACCAATGCGGCCTGCTGAACTGTCTCCGGCAGAAGCACCATGAATTCCTCTCCTCCCCACCGTGCAGCAGCATCCACCTTTCGGAGGGACTGGGATATCAGATGAGATACGGATTTGAGCACTTCATCACCGATATGATGCCCGAAGGTGTCGTTGATCTGTTTAAAGTTGTCTAAATCAGCAGCTATGACGCTGTATGTTGATCCGTAGCGGTTCCCCCGCTCATGTTCGTTAATAATTCGGCTGCTGAAACTTCTTCTGTTCAGCAGACCTGTGAGGCTGTCGGTCGAGGAAAGCTGTGCAAGCCGAATTTTATCCAGGATGTAGATAAAGGCGGCAGCAAGGAACACCGCAGCAAGCAGCACTCCCAATACAATTTGCACAATAAGATCTCTTCTCACCCTGCTGAGAAAATCATCCCTGACAATCAGCAGCAGGTATCCTCTCACGCTGCCGGAAACATCACGCAGGCCGAGAAAGCTCGCGATATACCCTGATCCCATGTGGTTCAAGGGCACGCTTGCATCTTTACCCGCTGCTGAGAGCTCCCTCAAATACTCACAGAACATATCGAGTATTTCCGGATCTTCCAGCAGTTGTGAAATTTCCGGGGAAACAGAAAATGATTCCTGCACATGCCGGTCAAAGAGAAAATCACGGGAAAAAACCGAAGGGATATAATGGTCCCGAAACTGATCAAAAACAATTGATTCAACCTCCTCCCGGGGAATGAGGAAGAACATCTCCTTCTGGGGATAGTATCGCGTAATCACCTGCATCATGGAGGCAAGAGATACGGATATCTCCGCAGACCCGATATGACTGCCTTCATACTTCAATGGATAGACATATCGGTACCCGTTAAAGATTCTTCCCGGTTCAAACCCTGACACATACCGGTGTTCGGTGTTTACTATCCGTATGGAATCCCGAACATCAAACAGGGGATCCCCGAACTGGCCCGGGCTGTGGAAGCGAAGAAAACTGAGTCCTTCTGCTGTATGCACATGGAGCTGACGAAAATCATACTCCTGCATACGGACATAGGTGTCCAGAAGTCTTCGGTACAGCTCATCGCGCACCTCAGCCTGGGTACGTTCATTCCCCTGTGATGCTTCAGCAATCATAGCAAGAATGTCGGGAGTATCAATAAACTGTTCAAAAATATATTGCGAAAACTGCTCATAGGTGCCCATGATCGACTGGATCTGGGTTGAGAACAGGTCCAGCTGATTCGCCAAATACTGCTGCTGTTTTTCCCTGCTTTCAGCAGCAGACCATCCAATCCAGACTGCCAGCACCGCAAGGACTGCTGCAGCTATGATATACCAGGCCTTCATGTCTCGAAGCACTGCTCGGAAGGTCATCGTTCAATCATCCTCTGCAGGAGGGATGCTGTCAACCATACTCGGTGTCTTAGAGCAGAAATCTCTGAAGATTCTCAAAGTGTCCCCTGTTTCCTTTTAACCTTATGGTTTTTCGGGTCCCGATCATCAATGAAACAGCTTTTTTTTTATTCATCAAGGCTTTTTCTGTTTCAGCCGGTCAAGCATATTCTGAATCTTATCCCTCTGTCTGCGTTCTCCCTCAGGGTCCAGTGAGATGGAAAAATCCAGCCAGCTGCCCTCCCTTGATCCGGCAGGAAGCAGTTTCCTTGGAATATCTACCCGTATTTCCTGTTCACCCGCCAGGACCACAGCAAAGGTCCCCTCAAATCTGTCGATAACTGCCTTCATGCTCTTCCCCTACCGCACCATTGCCAGTCCCTGCTCCCTGATGTCTCGAAGCCGGGCAGGTCCGATGCCGGAGACCCGGGAAAGCTCATCAAGGGATGAAAAGGGGCGCAAAGAAATGATTTCCCGGGCCCTGACGGAACTGATATGGATGATTTTTTGAAGCTCCTGCTCATCGGCGGTATTTATGTTTATGCCAAATACTGCAGATCCGTCATGGGGTTCATGGGTATCAACATGAATTGCCTTGCCGTCGGTGCTGACGACAACTGTTCCGTGGATATCAGTGCGGTACACCTTGATGCCCCTCTGGGACAGGCGGGCAAGCACTTCGCTGTGGGGATGCCCGTAGCGGTTGCCTGCTCCGGTCATAATCACGGCGATCTCCGGGGCTGCTGCATCCAGAAATGCAGCAGTGCTGCTGGTCCTGCTGCCGTGATGTCCCACCTTCAGCACCGTGCTGTTCAGGGGCCCCTCACCGGCCCTGGAAATCATCTCCTGTTCAGCGGCAGCTTCCGCGTCACCGGTAAACAGAAAACTGATATCCCCGTAGGATATCCTGACCACGACGGATGCGTCATTCAGGTGGGAAGAAGAAGGATGTACCGGATGCAGGATTGTCATCTGAACTCCCGTTCCGATATCTCGGGTCATGCCGGCACGGCCTACGGTGAATGCAATATCCTTCTGGTCAATCAAGGTGAGGTATTGCTCAAATGTCCGGGTGGTATGAACCACCGCAGGATCAATCACCTCAAGCACCTCTATCTGCTGGAGCACATTGATCAGTCCTCCGATATGGTCCGCATGGGGATGGGTGCTGATCACGATGTGGATCACATCAACTCCCCTGCTTTTCAGATAGTCCGGAACAATATCACCCCGGTCTCCTCCGTCAATAAGCAGGTTTCGTTCATGTGTCTGAATGAATACGGCATCGCCCTGACCGACATCAATAAAATGCACAGCCATATGCCCGTCCT